>CAZWXO010000002.1:82195-87401 GCA_964637885.1 uncultured bacterium | reverse complement strand
CATTGAGCTTGCTTTGCTAAACGGGGAGGACATTCAGCCAAGAGCGCGCAAGGTAATTGCCACAGCAGCAGAGCTAGGTAAAATGGCCACGATTCCCCAAATCATCGCCCAGAAGGAAACAATATTACGCGTGCAGACCAAAGAATTCTGGGAGCAACTTGATTTATTTACCCTAGAGCAAGTTAGATTGGCACTTCGCGATCTGATAAAATTCCTCGATTCTTCGGGGAGAATGACCTACTACACAAATTTTGCCGACGATGTTACCCAAATCAAAGAATCAGGCAGTGACTTGTCCCAAGGCGGTTATGACCTGCGCAGTTATCGAAAAAAGGTCGAGGATTATATTAAAGAGCATAAAAGCAACACCGCTATTTACAAATTGTATAACAACAAAGCCCTGACAAACCTTGATTACGAAGAGCTAGAACGTATTCTTTGGCATGACCTTGGTGATAAAGCGACATACGAAAAAGAATTTAAGGATACACCACTGGCATTATTGGTGCGAAGAATAACCGGACTTTCCCAGGAGGCCGCCAATGAAGCCTTTTCTGAATTCTTAGATGACCAGAGCCTAGGCACTAGGCAAATGCATTTTGTTAAAACAGTTGTAAATTATATCGTGAAAAATGGCTTGATCGAAGATAAACGCATCTTACAGGATGATCCCTTTAAAACTATTGGTAGTATTACCGAACTTTTCCCGACTGACAGAGTTATGCAAATGGTAAAAAGAATCGATGAGATTAATCAAGGAGTGGCGCTAGCGTAAATTGTAATGGAATAGATTGAACCACTATAGGAGGTTCTAATCGTGTGTTTACAGAACAACCATGCTTTTTAATAAAAATTAAAATTATTATGTAGATCAACCAATATGTTTTTAGGATGGTGATTTGATGAAAAAATACGAGATGCTCCAGAGGGTACTTGACGAATTGCGATTAGAAGCTCCGAAGGCGTATAAAAGTTATCACCCTGATGTGAATGAATCAGAGAAACTGCAGAAAGCTAGATCATTGGCATACATACATTTATTATTAAAGGTAAAGTTTGGTATTCCCGAATTTATCGAAAGGCATGAACATATTACTGATGGTGCTAATGATGGGGGTCTTGATGCTTACTTTATCGATAAAGAGAAGAAAAAAATATATTTAATACAATCGAAATATAGGGATAATCCAGGTAATTTTATTTCAAAATCAATGGACTTAAAAAGCAAAATCTAATCGATAAACTAACCAACTACAAAAAATCTTTAATCTACGAATGTGTCACAGGGAAAAGAGAGATTAGTTAGTCACCTGTTTTAAGCTGCTTTGCCTAATATTACGCAAAGATTGCAATGTAACATTTAGTATGTTATATTGCAATAAACAATGTTATATTAGAGGTGGGTAAGATGGCAAATCCTTGGGAAATATATTTAAGAGAGAGCATCGCTTCAGATATCGCTATCACACCCTGGCAGGGTGATGCTAGTTTGCCTTTGTCCCTAGAGGATCAGTATCGCTTTTATCAGGTGGTTTTATTAGGCGAAGCTTGCTTATTGGTCGAGCCGGTTGGTGAAGCTCCGGGGCTTGAAGCGTTGAAGAAACATTTGCAGACAATTGCCCGGCAGTCGAAGCTGAATGTGGTCGTTTTATTTAAGAATATATCGACTTTTCGCCGGAAAAGCCTGCTCGAGAACAGAATCCCTTTTTTGGTGGAGAACGGGCAGATGTATTTGCCTTTTCTGGGGCTTGACTTAAAACGTACTACCAAGGAACAATTGGCGCTGGCGGAAAGCTTTACGCCCTTGGCGCAATTGATGTTTTTAGCTTTCCTCTATCAGAGCGATTTGCATATAAGCGCAACGGAGCTTGCCAAAATGCTTGATGTCACCAGCATGTCCGCCTCCCGTGTTTTGAACGAGCTATATGGCAAAGGCCTTTTGCACTACCAGAAGGGCGGCTATAAAGGGCGCAGTAAAAAATATCAGAGGATTGCCGACCCTGAATACTACCAACTGGGTCGGGGGTTTTTAAAAAACCCTGTCCGCCAGGTTCTTTACCTTGATGAAGCCTTGGCGGAGTACCCGGTGGCAGGGCTTGACGCTTTGGCACGGGTTTCGATGCTTAACCCGCCTAGTTGTCCTGTCCATGCAGTCGGGCCTAAGCAGGCAGGCCAATATAAAGCTCGGACAGTCAGAAATCGGGATTTAATTGCCGACAATGACTATGCTGAGCTTCAGGTTTGGGATTACGCGCCAAACTTGCTTGCGGGTAGTGGCGTTGTTGATATTGTTTCCCTAGCGCTGTCTTTGCAGGACGAAGCGGATGTCAGAGTTAAACAAGCAATCGAAGAGAGAATGAGGGGCGAATCGTGGTACACGGCTTAGATAAGTTTAAAGAATACTTTGCGCCCTACAGTGGGCAATATGTTTTTATCGGGGGGACAGCCTGCCATATTCTTTTAAATGAAATTGGGGCTTCTTTTCGGGCTACAAAAGATTTAGATATAGTTTTGCTGATTGAAGCATTGGATAAAGCGTTTGTTGAAAAATTCTGGCTTTTTATCAACGATGGTGGCTACGAAAATAAACAAAAAAGTTCCGGGCAAGACCAGTTTTTTCGTTTCTCGAAACCCAAGGATAAAGGGTTTCCGGCAATGATCGAGTTATTTAGCCGTAAGCCTGTGGGCATCGAGCTTGGAATTGACGTAGCGTTGATCCCCTTGCATATAAGCGATAGTATCATGAGCCTTTCTGCGGTATTTCGCCTGTCCCCATGGATGTTTTCGTCTTCCTCATCGAACCGTCAGCTTCGCATTTTCGAAAAAAATAATGGTCTGTAGTTTTATAAAGTTCCCAGCCATCTTTTTCGCAAAATCGCTTTAATTCTTTCCAGCTTGGCATGTGATGGCGCTCCTTATCTTTGCATTACTTTCCAGCATCAACACACGCATTATGTAGGGTAGGTGCGGTTTGCGATTAGGCGCTGCATACCATACGGAAAATTCTTTATAATAGTCCTCGGCATATTCTTTTACGTCACTGACAAGTTTATCTAGTGCTACATCAAAATCTTTACCGTTGGCCGCTAAATCAATTTCGTTAAGTGATAAAGTGACACTGCCGTCTGTTTCCGGGTAGATCTCAGCAGTGAAATTGTACTTTGAAAGTATGTCTTCCATGGTAGAATTATTTAATAAATAGATAAGGTCCCGCGTCCTTTTAATAAAAACAGGTTTTTCGTGCACGACTGAGTCAATTACCGTACTCCATTCGCGCCGCGCCACAGTTGCGTTGATGGTTTCCATTACAAGCACCTCCATGGAGTGAGTATAGCATAAAACGTACACTACGTACACATAATATAAATTAAAGGGGAGTCCGATGTCAGCCCTCGGGAACGAATACACCTTAGTGGCAAAACCTGCCCTTGACTACTGGTTAAAGCGGGCCATGGGGATGGGCCGAGACCGCTGAAAAAAGCCATTAGGCTTTTTTCAGTGGTCTCGGACGGGCCCGGTGGCCCTGGAGAAATCTACTTTGGCTCATCGTCTTTTTACATCAGTATCTGGACTCTATCTAGTTCTGCTCTGGGTTTACATTCTGGCTACCGCACCGGACACACGGCCCATGCGTCTCGATAGTGGTGATATAAAAAGCGTTACAATCCCCACAGCGCCAACGCCATTTTCTTACAACATTTTCATAAGGGCTATACGTAGGGCCATTGCGCTCCGGTTTACCCCCAGCCACACGTTCAAGCGCGTTTAGGCTCACGGGACTAACGCCATCTTCTTCTTTGGCCTGCATATCTTGATCTTTTGATTTATCTTCGTTCATTTGATTTTCCCCCTTCTTTGATTTGCAAAGACAAAGCATTTTTTCTTCTCTAATGTTAGTATACGATGCAAAATTGAGTGTAGCTACAAGAAAGGTACTTTTCTTCAGCAACAATTAATTATCGCCCAGTAACGTTCGGGTGTACGAGGGGACTTTGTGTGTCACGAGGCGCCAAAAGGTGCCGTAACTCTGCAAAAGATGAGCCTGCTAATCAGCAGTTCAGGGGTTCAGCAAGGGATGCGGTCTGGACATGTGCGATTCTGGGCTGGGGCAGAGATTAAAACAAGAGTCCGCAGAATCTGCACGGAGTTGACTTTTAGGAATATCCGTCTATACTAAAATTGTATTTTATAATAGACGGAGCGTTCAGGCGGGAGGTGCCCGAAGATGTATATCAAAAGAGCGGCGGAAGAAGTGGTGCTGCAGATATCGAAACAATTTGGCGTTTTATTAATTACTGTTCCTCGGCAGGTTGGCAAAACAACTTTGCTTTTAAAGCTGGCTGGAAAAGAGCGCAAGTATGTAACCTTGGACGATCCTGATGCGAGGCTGTTGGCGAAGAATGACCCGGCCCTTTTCATGCAGCGCTATACCCCGCCGGTTATTATTGATGAAATTCAATATGCCCCGGAGATATTGCCGTATATTAAAATGAGTGTCGACGTTTCAAAACATCGAGGAGACTTTTGGCTCACAGGATCACAAGTATTTCAGACGATGAAGAATGTAAGTGAATCCTTGGCCGGTCGAATTGGTATCGTCGAGTTGTTGGGTCTTTCCAACAGCGAAATAAATGGTATACCCTCTAATCCGTTTATTCCAAGCCCCGAGATTCTCATGCAGCGGATCAAGAATGCTAAGCAAATGGATTTGATGCAAACCTACGCTCGCATTTTTAAAGGCAGTATGCCCGCCCTATACGCCGAGAATATCAATCTTGAAACCTACTATAAATCATATGTTAACACCTATCTGCAACGAGATATCAGAGATTTGACTCAGGTGGCTGATGAAATGGCGTTTTTTAAGTTTATGACAATTATTGCTGCTCGAACAGCTAAGCCGGTCATCTACGAAGAAATTGCCAAGGAAGCGGGCATCAGTTCACCCACTGCAAAAAAGTGGCTTTCAATTCTTGTGTCATCAAGCGTCGTGGCGCTTGTTGAACCTTATCACAATAATATTTTGAAGCGGGCAACAAAGATGCCGCTTTTGCATTTTCTGGATACGGGACTGTGTGCGTTTCTTTTGAAGTGGGGCAGTGGGGAGACCACTTCGTGCGCGTTGCGGGGGGAAGTGGCGAGAAAGATTCGAGCATTTATAAGTACCTAAGCAAAATTAATTACACATCCAAGCCGTCACCCGTCA
>CAZWXO010000002.1:52399-82185 GCA_964637885.1 uncultured bacterium | reverse complement strand
GGGGTGCGATGTCGGGTGCGTTTTTCGAAAGTTATGTTTTTTCTGAAATATATAAAAGTTGGCTGAATGCCGGGCGGATACCGCCTGTTTATTACTACCGCGATAAAGACCAGAAAGAAATTGACCTGCTGATCTTGCAAGATGGCACGCTTTATCCGATCGAATCGAAAAAGTCCGCTTCTCCTGGGAAAGAGTCGGTTAAAAATTTCAAGGTGCTGGAAGCATTAACCGAGCCGGAAAAATTTGGCCAGCTTGCCGATCTAAAGATGAATATCGGCAACGGCGCTGTGGCCTGTATGGCCAATGATCTGCTGCCCATCGATCAAAAAAACTGGTACGTTCCGGCTTGGCTAATCTAAGCGTATATAATAACGTCCGAATCCACTCGTATCTTACGGGTGATTAGTTAAAGAATAGTAGTAATTATAATTGTAAATATTCTTTCAACAGTATAAACTGTATGCGAAAGGGCGTGGGATTATGCTTATTGGAACATTTAAAATCGGCGAAATCACCGAGTTGCTTTTACCAATCACTGAGTTTCGTAAAAATCTTTCCGAAATCATGGAAAACCTTGTTTCGCCGCGAATCCTGATGAAAAATGATGTTCCAAAGGCTGTACTTATCCCGTTCGAAAGCTATAAAGCCATGGAACAAGCACTTGAGGCTGCTTTTGATGAAAAAATGATTGAACTGGCCGACCATCGCCTTGCTACTGACACTTTCGTGGATGCGACGACATTCTTTGACGAAGTGTTGGAGGATGCGGATGTTCAAGATTGAAATTGGTCAGGAAGTAAAAAAAGACATCAAAAAGCTTAAATTAAATCGGCAACAGATTCTAAAGCTGCAAGCTAAAATCATCGAAATTGCGGCGAACCCTCTTCCCAAAGCGGAAGGCGGTTATGGTGAGCCTCTTGCAAAAAATTTAAAGGGACTGCTCAAATTTCCTTTTGACAATGACTATCGAGTAGTCTATCAATTGATCAAAACAGAAACGCTAATGAAAGTTATTATAATTGGTCTTCGCAGCGATTTAGAAGTTTATCAGATAGCAGCTCATCGACAGTAAAATGAACATGGGGATGGCTTCGACGCTTGCGCTCAAGAACCATCCCCATGTTTTTTGTCGACTATTTCAGTGGTCTCGTACGTTCCTTGCGTATTTCGTGCTGGCTTCAGTATACGCAAGCAACGTCCCCTCGTATTCCCCGTATTCTAGGGAGCAAAGATGATATTGGCACTGGTCTGGCCAGGCAGGCTCAGAGCCATGATTGGTGGACTTTGGGCGGTAATTAATTTGCCCGGGGTCAGCTCTGTCTGGACCAAAGTCTGGGCAAAGACGTGGAGGATGGTCATATCTTCATAGTTATCTGTCTTATCCTTGGCTGAGATATAGACCATCTTGCTCTGGGCACCTGGCTCGATTTTTTGGATGTAGCCGGTGTGCTCGGCGAATTCTTCCCCATTGAGATAATATTTATTATCGGCGATGGAAAGGTTAAGTTTGAGGATGTGCGGGAAAAATTCAACTGGAACCAGCGAAACGCCATTGAGTAGCATTGGGGGTGCGCTGAGCTCGGTTGGAGCCATTTTGGCGAAAAAGTAGGCATTCTTTCCGATGGTAACGGTCGTCCAATTCGCTCCCTTGCTGATTTCAATCTGCTTGTTTTGCTGATTCCATTTCACCTTGTATCCCATAGCTTGAGCAGATTCCTTTACTGGCAGATACCAGACGCCTTTTATCTGTCGGGGGATTACCTCTACTCCAAGTGAATTTGGATTGGCGGCAGCGGTGCTGCTAAAGCACAGGGTGACAAGCAGCGCCGGCATACATAGGCGGGTAATCATTTTTTGGAATTTTAAAGTCATTTTAATCTACCTCCTGGCAATTTTGACGCCGGATTGTATAAAAGGTTGCGGAGTTTTTTCAGGCAATTTACACATTGGCAGTCAAAAGCTATACTGGCATAGGAGTATTGTGGAAGAGGTGGTCGGGATGTCGTTGTCAGGGCGGAAATTTTTGCGTTTAATTGTTCTTTTGCTGGCGTTGCCTATGACGGGATTGCTAGGTGGTTGCGGTGTATCCGGGGGGGCAGATGATGCTGCGACGACGGATGAGGCCCCAGGATACGTGAGTGGGGATGATGGTCATAATTTTAATGAAGACGGGATGAAGACGATTGGGCTGATTGGAGGAGTCAGTTGGTGCTCGACTATCGAGTACTACCGTCTCTTAAACGAAGGGGTTGCAAGCCGTCTGGGTGGCCTGCACTCGGCCAGATTGCTGATGTATTCCATCGAGTTTGGCGAATTTTCCCAGGAGGAACGCCTGGCCGGAGACGGTGACTGGGTGCCGCTGCGCAATACGATGGTGGATGCCGCCCGGAGACTAAAGGCTGGTGGCGCTGATTTCATCATCATCGCTTCCAACACCTTGAATTCGACGGCTGAGTTGTTGGAGGCCAAGGTAGGCCTGCCGGTCCTTCATATTGCCGATGCCGTGGGGCAGGGAGTTGAAGATGCCGGACTTAAGAAGGTTATCTTGCTGGGAACGGCCTATACGATGGAGGAAGATTTTTATCGACAACGCTTGGAGAATAATCACGGCCTGACCGTCTTAATCCCCGATGCCAAAGAGCGGGAGTATATCAATGCCATTATTTTTGATGAGCTGTGCGCGGGAAAAATAACGCCGGAAGCGCGGCAGGGTTATGTTCGGATTATTGAGAGAATGGTGAAGGAAGAGGGGGCGCAGGGGGTTATTCTCGGTTGCACGGAGATTCCTTTGCTGATTAAGCAGGCCGATGTCAGCGTGCCGGTTTTTGATTCGACGGCAATTCATGTTGAGGCAACCTTGGATTATGCCCTGGCTGATGTTGATAATTAACCTGTTCGCGTGAAATATAAATTGCTTGCAACGGAGGTTGAGAAAAAAATGGGTCTTGGTGTATGGGCGTTGATGTTCGGCGGAGCTTTGCTGGCTTTGCTATACGGTATCGTGGCGAAAAAAGCGGTTCTGCTGTATCCGGCTATCTTGGTGGGGGCGGTAAGTGGTTTTTTCCTGGTCGCAACCCTAATTTTGCTGGCGGGCATAGATTAAAAAAGGAGTTTGCGGATGACATGTTTAGCAGCGAGCTACTTTTTAAAGCTGACCAAGCCATGTGCCGGGCGAAAGCGGTGATGGGTAGCTCGCTCCGCGAATAGTCCTGGCAATAGGGCTATGTAAAACTTGGTCGCAGGCCCTGTACCGTATCAAATATGCCGTCGTTTCATGTATAATTACATATCAATCTTGCAGGAGGTATATGTATGCGCTCAAAAGCTCTGGCGACTCAACTGGCCCATTTAGGTGAGTCGTATCGTCCGTCACTATCCCGCTCCAAGGTGCCACCGATCGTGATGTCGTCCGTTTTTAGTTTTGATTCCTTGGCTGATCTTGATAGTGTCTATGCCGAGGAGGCTGACGGTTACGTCTATGGACGGATGAATAATCCGATTTATGATACTCTCAAGGAGATTATGTCTAGCATCGATGGTGGCGAAGATGCGATGGTCTACGCCTCCGGAATGGGTGCGATTACGATGACGCTGATTGCCCAACTCCACACCGGGGCACATCTCATCTCCTCCAATGCTGTTTATGGAGGGACCTTCGAATATTTTCGAACGGAGGCGCCTCGCTTTGGCTTCGAGGTTAGCTATGCTGAGCCCACTGTTGAGGCGATGGAGCCGCTAATCAAGGAAAATACGAAGCTGATTTATATTGAAACTATCTCCAATCCTCTCATTAAAGTCACTGATATTCGGAGTATTGCCGAAATGGCGCATCGTCATGGCTTGCAGGTGATTGTGGATAATACCTTTGCTACTCCAATTGTCTGCAACCCGCTGCAATTAGGGGCTGATATTGTCGTTTATAGCGCAACCAAGCATATTTGCGGCCATAGTGATGCGATGGGGGGCATCGTCGTTTCTACTGCCGAAGAGATCAAGAAGATCTGGAAGGTGGGGGAAACCTACGGACCGGTCCTTAGTCCTTTTGATGGCTGGTTGTTGGCCCGCAGCCTGCGGACACTGGATATTAGGATGCGCAAACACTCGGAAAATGCCATGAAACTGGCTACTTTTTTGGAGCAGACCGGCCGCTTTAGCAAAGTGAACTATCCTGGGCTTGCCTCATCGTCGACGCGGGAGATAGCTACCAAACAATTCAATGACGGACTCAACGGGGCGATGCTTAGCTTTGTCCTCGACGGGGACCAAAACGCAGCGGTTAAATTGATTGACGAACTCCGGCTGGTTTCCTTGGTGCCAAGTCTGGCCTGCGTCAACACTACTTTGTCTTATCCCGTCCACGACTCGCATGTTTATTTTACAGATGAAGATCTCAAGCTCTCGGGGATTTCCCGCAGTCTGATTCGTGTTTCAGTGGGGCTTGAACAAATCGAAGATGTGATTGCCGACTTTGACTTGGCTTTAAAGCGGATTTGATTGCCGCAAGACAGGATATTGGAGCAGGAGGAAATTTATAGTGGAGTATTTTTTACTGGTTATAGGATTTGTTTTACTGGTCAAAGGGGCAGATTTTTTTGTTGACGGAGCGGTGAACATCGCTCAAGCCTTCAAAATTCCGACTTTGATTATTGGTTTGACGATTGTGGCTTTTGGCACCTCTGCCCCTGAGGCGGCGGTGAGTATCTCGGCGGCTTTAAAAGGTAGCGCGGGGTTGTCGATCGGCAATATTTTGGGCTCAAATATCTTTAATATTGCTTTTATATTGGGCCTGACGGCGATGATTTATCCGCTGAAGGTGCAAACGTCGACTATCAAAAAAGAGATTCCGCTGGCGTTGGTCGGAGGGGTATTGCTGTTTGTTTTTGCAGATGACATGCTGTTTGGCGCCAACGCTGGCTGGATCATTGAGCGGAACGAAGGGATTGCGCTGCTGGTCATGTTTGTGGTCTTTTTGTACTATATTATTGAATCGGCGGCTGGCAATAAGGATCTGGTTTTCCCGGAAGATGCCTTTTCCGTGAAGCAGATGAGTGTCAAAAAGGCTGTTTTTATCGGCTGTGTTGGATTATCCGGGGTTGTTGCCGGGGGATATATCGTTGTCTGGGCGGGGAGCACAATTGCCCTGAGACTGGGGATGAGTGAGACGCTGGTGGGCCTGACGATTGTCGCCGTGGGGACGTCGCTGCCGGAGCTGGTGACTAGCCTGGTGGCAGCACGTAAGAAGGAAGCCGACATCGCCGTTGGCAACATCGTCGGCAGTAACATCTTTAATGTTTTATTTATTTTGGGTTTTTCTTCGATCCTGAGTCCTTTGCCGGTTGATCCAATTTTGTTTTTTGATTTGTTGCTGAATATCGGCATCACTATTTTGCTCTTTTTCTTCTGCTGGACAGGATTTCGCGTCAATCGTGGCGAAGGAGCATTGCTGCTCTTGATTTACGTTTTGTATCTGGTGTATTTAATCGCTATCAACCTATCGTGACAGGGCATCCCAAGGGGATGAGGCTGGGAAAGTGGTGAATGATTTGAGCGAAGGTGTCGGCCAAAGATGTTCATATTGCAAGAACGTTATCAAGTCGGGGGAGCCTGTGCGGGTTTGTCCCTATTGCCAAACGCCGCATCATCTCGATTGCTGGAACGAGAATCAGGGATGCACTACCGCTGGTTGTCAGATGTCGCCGGGACCGCGCATGGTGGGTGCAGTGAACAGCTTCCGCGGGGAGAATGAGAATGTCTATTCCACATCGACTCCGAGCTTATCCCTGGAGGAAAAATATGACCGCGGGCAAAGCCCGGGGCTTGGACAGTCCCACAGTCAGAGTAATCCACCAGTTGCTGCAGTGCCCACCCACATGCTGGGTGCTGTCTTGGTGACGCTTTTTTGTTGTGTGCCTTTTGGAATCATCGCGATCGTTTTTGCTAGTAAAGCGGCACGCTATGCAAAGGTTGGCATGACGGAGGAAGCACTCCAGGCTTCTAAGGTCGCCTTGATGATGATTTGGGCTAGCGTTGTTGCAGTGATTCTCTTAATTGCTTTTAGTGTTGTCTTAGGAGTCTGAGGTGAATCTCAACCACCGCTATCGGGCGCTCATAATCCTAGCAATTTCTTTAGTTGCCATACTGGTCATCTTTTCCTTTGACCCGCGCAGCGCCTCTATTTACCCACCCTGCCCGTATCGCACCCTGACGGGTTATTACTGTCCCGGCTGTGGGGCGGGGCAGGCAGCGTATTTACTTTTGCATGGCCAGCTGGCGCAAGCATTTTACTATAATCCCTTAGCAGTCATGGCTTTCCCCCTGGTCGCTTTGGCTCTAGTCATCCAGTGTGTTGCTTTGCTCCGGGGGCGCGAGGTTGTTTTTTGGAACAATCGTCGCGAAGTAGCATTCCTGGTAGCTTTGCTTCCCTTAATCTTTATTTTGTTTTGGGTTATTCGCAATACTTCTTGGTACCCCTTTTATCCAAATTGAAGGAAGAACCTAGAAATTGTGAATACAATTCTCTTTTAAGAAGGGTTTTTGGAATGGATGGCGTAAATAGATAGATAATAGATGCAAAATCTGGTGAGGGGGCGTCGCTGATGCAGTTTTTCTTAGCACGGCAGCCAATTTTTGACGCGAGGATGCGCGTCCAGGCTTATGAATTGCTCTATCGCGCCAGTGAGGCTAATGTCTTTAGTGGTATCGACGGGAGTACGGCTTCCAGCGAGGTTATTGTTAATAGCATTTTGTTGATCGGGATGGATTCTTTGACTAGGGGCAAGCTTGCATTTATCAACTTTACTGAGGAGCATCTGCGTCGGAGGACACCGCTGCTTTTGTCAAAAGATTTGTTTGTTGTCGAGATATTGGAGGATGTCGAACCCAGCGAGGAGATGCTCTCCGAGTGCCAAAACTTGAAAGAGCTCGGCTATCGAATTGCCTTGGATGATTTCCAGTACAGCCCGAAATTCGACGCTTTTATTGAATTAGCAGATATTATTAAAGTCGACTTTCTTTTGACTCAGGGAGATGACCGCAGAGATGTGGTCCAGCGTTTAAAAAGGCCGGGTCTGCGTTTCTTAGCGGAAAAAGTAGAGACAATGGAGGATTACAATCAGGCTAAGTCTTTTGGATATGAGCTTTTTCAGGGATACTTTTTTAATAAGCCAGTTGTCATTAGTGGACGGAGCCTATCTGGCGCAAAAATGAATTACCTAAAAATAATCCAAGAGGTTGCCATGCCGGATTTGGACATGGACGAGCTGGAGGAGATTATTAAACGGGACGTGGCCCTGTCATTTAAGCTATTAAAATTTGTCAATTCGGTGGTTTTCTCTTTGCGCAATGAGATCCGCTCCATTAGGCAGGCACTGGTGATGCTGGGGCAAAAAGAGATCGTAAAATGGTTTTCCTTGATTTTATTGGGCGACTTGGGCAGTGACAAGCCTGTCGAGTTGATGATCAACGCCACGTCCCGAGCGATCTTTTGCGAATTAATGGGACGAAAGGTTGGATTTAAAGAGGATTCCCAGGATTTATTCATGATGGGGCTGTTCTCGCTAATCGATGTTTTTCTGGATGCGGAGATGGGTACGATTCTAGAGAGCTTGCCTGTGTCCCAGGAAGTCAAGCAGGCTCTTGAAGGGGAAGGGGGTCCGTTTTCCAATATTTTGGAGATGATTGTCAGCTTAGAGAACGCCCAATGGGAGAAGTTAGAAAGTCTTTCAGTGCATTTTAATGTTACAGTTGCAGATGTTAATCGCATGTATTTGGACGCCATTAAGACGGCCAACGATTCTTATATTGTTTAATTTGAAGGAGTTTTTAATGTGATTGTTCCTTTTTTTCTAACTCCTAAAGCGGAGGTTATATCCCTTGCTTCGAATGCGACTGTGCGACAAGCCTTGGAAAAGATGGCTGCCCATACCTTTACCGCAGTGCCTTTGGTCGACAAGGACGGGATGTACGTCGGGACCCTGACTGAGGGCGATTTGCTTCGTTTGCTGGGAAAGAACATGATAGGTGATGTCAAGCAGATCTACAAGTTGCGCTTGAATGAAATTAGTTTGCGGACTGAAAACCAGCCTGCCGGTATCGGAGCGGGCTTGCGGGAGATCTTAGAGCTACTCAAGACACAGAATTTTCTGCCTGTGGTTGACGACGAAGGGACCTTCATCGGGATTGTGCGCCGGCGCGAAATAATCGATTTGTGCGCAGGTCTGTTGCGCAATAAGTATGGCGAAGATCTAGATAGCTCAAACGACGAGATGATGGCTTCGATTCAGGATACATTGACATTTAGTTGATTTAATAGCTATGGGATACTTCGTAGATGATGAAGTCAATTATTATTTCGTTATAAAAATCATCGAGGTTGTCCATTTCCATCACGGCCTTTCGCTTTCTTGCGGGGTCATATCATATCACATTATTTGTCAAATAAAAAGACGTAAAGGGTTAAATTTTTACTATTTTTTGTTATACTTGTAGAGGAGGTGGATGCGATGATGAATGCTGTCGGTGGTGGGAGTAATCCTTATTACGGCAGTTTTGCCAACGATGCCTCGTCATTGCATCCGCGAGCTTTGCCTGCCCGACAGAGTGTGTCTCCGGGAACAAAGGGGTCGGCAGGGAAGAAGGTTTCTGGCAGCGGGCCATGTGAAAGATGTCAAAACCGGGTTTATCGAGATCAGTCAAATGATCCTGGGGTTTCTTTTAAGGCTGGCGGGACGATGAACCCGACTAAGGCTGCTGCTCTTGTTCCTGCCCACGAAAATGAACATGTGGGGAGAGAGCAGGACCGGACCCGAGAAGCAGGAGGCGAGGTTGTTAGCCAGCAGGTCCGTATTTTTACTGATAAGTGTCCGGAGTGCGGGAAGGTGTATGTTTCCGGGGGCGAGACGGTGACAGTGAGTAGTTATCCATCGAAGCAGGGCGCGAGCTTGCTGGACTTGAAGGCTTGATTTTTCTTTAATATAGGAGGTAAGAGCTTTATGATTTCAATGACGGTGATTTGGACTGTGGTTGCCTTGGCGCTCCTGGGTGGGGAATTTTTGACGGCGGGGATTTTGCTGATTTTTTTCGCGTTTGGGGCTGCTCTGGCCGCGCTAGCTGCTTTTCTGGGAGTCGGGATGGTCTGGCAGATAGGTATTTTTGCCGTAGGGTCATTGGTTTCGGCTGGCCTCGGGCGACCATTTCTAAAAAAATATTTTCGCATCGATAAAGATGTTCAGGCTTCGACGACAGATGCGATGGTTGGGTTGCGTGGATTCGTTGTTCAGGATATTGCTCCCCTAAAGTTTGGGCAGGTGCGTGTTCGCGGCGATGTCTGGACGGCCAGTTGCGAAGAGGATTGCGCCTTGATCGCGGGAACAGAAATTGAGGTAATCAGAGTTGATGGTGTCAAGCTGCTGGTGCGTCCGTATAGCAATAGTTAATTTTATTCCTAGTAATCTGTTTTATAATTTTAAACGAGGAGGTTGACCCGATGTATCTTTTAAGTCTTATTCCTGTTTTAGTGTTGGTATTGGTGGTTGTTATATTTATTGCCAAAGCTTTGGTGATTGTGCGGCAATCAGAGGTGGCGATTATCGAAAGGCTCGGTAAATTTAACAAGGTTGCCGTGTCGGGTTTAAATATCGTTATCCCGCTCATCGATCGCATCGTCCGTCGGGTGGATATGCGGACGCAGGTAGTGGACTCCGAGCCGCAGCCTGTTATTACCAAGGATAACATTACGATGCTAATCGATACTGTTATCTACTTTCAAGTTACCGATCCTTTCAAATCCACTTACGAGATTGCCAATTTTTATCAGGCGATTCGCTATTTGGCGTCGACAACCTTGCGTGATGTTATCGGTACGATGGAGCTGGATCAGACACTAGCCTCCAGAGAGCAGATCAATGGGCGTTTGCGTCAGGTTTTGGACGAAGCGACTGATAAGTGGGGCGTGCGCGTCGAACGCGTCGAGGTCAAGAACATTGAACCGCCGAAGGACGTCAAGGATGCCATGGAAAAACAGATGCGGGCTGAACGTGAGAAGCGGGCGGCAATCTTGCAGGCTGAGGGTGAAAAGCAGGCGGCGATTACCCAGGCTGAAGGTAATAAACAAGCAAAAATTCTCAACGCTGAAGCCGAAAAAGAGTATGCTCTTCGGACGGCTGAAGGTGAAGCTGGCGCCATTGAAAAGGTTGCGGCTGCTGAGGCTATCCGTATCAAGTTTGTCTACGATGCTTTGCGCGAGGCTAATCTGGATGAGAAGATGCTCACTTTAAAATCTATCGAGGCGATCAATGCGATGGCCAATGGCGACAATAAGGTCTTTGTCCCGTATGAGGTGGCAGGAATCCTGGGAAGCATCGGTGCCATCAAGGAAGTTTTGGAAATTGGAAAAACTGTCAAGTAAGCCTCCAGTTTCACTGGGGTAAACGGAGATGAACAATTAAGATTTAACAGTGAACAGTTTTGGAGAGAATTATTAGCATAATTCTTCGATTTTTTAAGAGATTAGGGCAAAAAGTTTGTTTTTGCATCGATAATTATTCATTTTTCCTTGTTAATTGTTAACGAAAAAAGCTAGCCGGCTTTTTTCATGGGCACAAGCCTCCAAGTAGCGCTATAAATTTGGCAGGCGTTCCAGCGGAATGCCTGCCTTCGTATGTCAGGCCAATTTTCGAAAATGGATGAGGTGTATTGATGAAAATACGGCAGCAACTGCAACGTCTGAAGGATTATTTCAAAATCCACCCTCGGCGCAAGATATTTGTTTTGGTGGCTATCGCTCTTGTGTTAGTCGTCGCCTTGCGTGGGTGTCGGGGCAATGAAGTGGATTACTATCTGGTCGAGCAGCGGGATGCCAAAGAGACAGTTTTGGCGAATGGATTGGTTGTCGGCGATGGAATTGTCGATTTGACAATGCCGGCACCTGGCCAGGTCGCTCAGATTGAGGTACAAGCGGGGGATGACGTGAGCCAGGGCGATATTTTGCTAGTCCTCGACCCTGAGCGTCAAGAGCTGTCAGTTCAGCAACAAAAAGCGTCCTACGATGCAGCGGTGGCTAATCGGATGATTGTCGCCGAGGGCGATATTGTCGCGGCAGCGGCAAGATACGACCAGGCTCGAGCCGAGGCTGATTATCTGGAGGAGTATTTAAAGCGACAGACGCTATTGTTTGAGGCTGGTGGCCTGTCGGAGATGAATCTTTTGGCGGCAAAGCGCGATGCTCAGGTGGCGGCAGCTAAAGCTCAGGCGGCGGGCAGTGATTTTTCCTCGGCGCAAAACGGCCGCCTCAAGCTGGCTTATGCCCAGGAAGCACAAGCAAAGGCCCAGTATGAGTCAGGATTGCGGCTTTTGCGGGATATGTCCCTGGAGGCGCCATTTGATGGCCGGATTTTAAAGGTGCTGGTCAATCCGGGAGAGAATGTGGTGGTAGGTTCTTCGGTAGTGAAAATGCTACAGGGAGACCGAGGATTACACATCGAGCTTAAGATTGACGAGGCCGAGGTCGGCAAGATTCGTGTCGGGCAAACAGCCTTCTTTTCCGTAGCAGCGCAGCCGGACAAGGTTTTTGAAGCGAGCGTGCAAGAGATAGGCGCATTAATCGATAATCAGTCGGGAACCTATTCGGTATCGCTTTTTTACGCAGACGCAGGCATGGATACTGAACTCTTGGCGGATATGACTGTTTCGGCACAGATTATCCTGCGTGAACTCCAGGATGTTGTCGTTGTGCCGACAGCTTGGACGATTAATGAAGACAGTCAGGTGTACGTCTTGTTATATTCTCAGGGCAAAGCCCGTCGGATCCCGATCGAAGGTCGGCTCCTCGGGGACGGTTATTTTCTTGTCGAGCAGGGTCTGGAATCGGGACAGAAAATAGTGCTGCCGACAGGTGTGTCGGATGGGGATCGAGTCCGACTAAAAGAGCAGGTCAATGATGTTTGAGTTGTCGGTGGCGTTGCGCTTTTTGAAAGAAGGGCGGACTCAGACATTGTTAATCCTGACAGGGATAGCATTTGGAATCGCCGTGCAAGTTTTTCTTAATTCACTGATCACCGGACTACAGAAAGATCTTGTACAGCGAACGGTGGGAACCTCGCCGCATATTACGGCTGCTTTGCCGGAACAGCTGCCTCAGCCGCCGCTTTTTGCTGATAACGGGGAGGTCATTGCGGCCCGCATTGTCGGAATCAGTGAAGCCCCTCGCTCCTTGCGTAATTGGCAGCCGGTCTACGAGCAGTTGCTGGAATTGCCTCAGGTAACGGCAGTGAGCGCTGAGGTCGATGGTTCAGCTTTTATCAGTAAAGCCGGTCGCGTTTTTCCTGTAGTCCTCAAGGGCTTGGATTTAGCGACTGCGGATGAGATTTATGACATCCAGAGGCGCGTCTATGACGGGTCCGGCCAGCTTCAGGGCAATACTGTTCTCGTCGGGCGCGAGCTGGCCGAGGATTTGCGGATCAACCCTGGAGGGACAGTCCGCATTGAGAATAATGCCGGTAATGCGGCGGTTTTTACAGTGGTGGGTTTTTTTGATTTGGAGAATCAGGCGCTAAACGAAACCTGGGTGATATTGAGTCTCAAGGGGGCACAGAGCTTTTTTAATACCCAGGGGGGCATAAGTAAATTAGGGCTCCAGGTCGAAGAAGTGTTTGACGCTGAGGGATTGGCAGCCGGACTGGAAAAATCTTTTCCGGAGCTAAGTTGGGTGAGCTGGCAAGAAAACAACCGTAATCTGCTCTCAGCGCTGCGCTCCCAGGGAAGCTCCTCCCTCATCATTCAGGTGTTGGTCTTGGTGGCGGTCACCCTGGGAATTGCCAGCGTATTGGCGGTTTCGGCGATTCAAAAATCCAAGCAGATCGGCATCATGAAAGCACTAGGGGCCAAGCGCAGTCAAATTAGTCGCATCTTTTTGATTCAAGGAGCTATTTTAGGGTTTTGCGGATCGTTGATTGGGACGGTGGCGGGGCTGGGTTTGGTGCGGTCGTTTATCGTGTTAACGAGTCGCGGCGGAGGCTCCCTCTTTCCCTTGTCTTTTTCCTGGCAGGCTTTTTTAACTTCAGTGGTGATTGCAACCGTAGCCGGCACTTTGGCAGCGGCTTTTCCGGCCAGACGTTCCGCCGGACTTGACCCGATCGAGGTGATTCGCAATGGCTGATAGTTTGTTAAGCTTACAAAATATTTCCCACTTTTATGGTAAAGAGGAGCGGACACAGGTTCTTTTTGATGTGAATCTAGAATTTTTACCCGGAGAGTACCTCGCTATCATTGGACGTTCCGGGTCTGGCAAGACAACCTTACTCAATCTCATCGGGACCCTCGATCGTCCGTCTGAGGGAAGTATCTATTTCCGTGGGGAAAATCTGCTTGACCGCAATGACGATGGCTTGGCTTTGTTTCGTAATCAATCTCTGGGATTTATTTTTCAGTTTCATTTTCTCCTGCCGGAATTCACTGCTCTAGAGAATGTGCTGCTTCCCTATCGCATGGCTCACAAAAAAGTCCCCCCAGCTATCGAAGCCCGGGCCAAAGAGCTAATCGACCGCGTTGGGGTGGCGAGCCGGATGCACAATAAATCGACGAACCTTTCGGGGGGACAACAGCAACGGATAGCGATCGCTCGCTCGATGATTAATAATCCGGCTCTGATTTTGGCGGATGAACCGACGGGTAATCTGGATACAGAGTCTAGCGAAGGGGTTAATAAACTGATGCGGGAAATAAATGCGGATAGTGGGACGACTTTTATTATTGTCACCCACGATCGGCATATTGCCGCCAAGTGTGACCGGGTGGTGGAAATGCTCGATGGTAAGGTTGACCGCGACCTAAAAACCACTGCCCGCAGCGATGAAGAGAATTGGCAAGAGCTCGGGCCGGATTATTGCCCCCGCTGTCAAGCCAGAGAAAGACAGGAGCGAGCTGCAAAGGAGCTAGGGGCGCTTTAATCTTTTGTTTCGGGATCTAGGTAATGGCGGGCAACTGCTTTCCAGGAGTATTTAGTGTCGGCGTAGTGCCAGGCTCTAGCGGCTGGGAAGGGTTGCTCTTTTTTTGTTGTGACAGCATCTGCAATTCCGTTGGCGATTTGCCCGACCATTTCCGCGCCGATGTTGAGTTTGACGCAAGGGATTGCTTCGGTGGCGGCTTCGGCGGCGATCTCGCCTAGCCCTGCCATATCTGTAACGATGGGCAGGGTGCCACAGGCAAGGACTTCGATGGCGATCATGCCAAAGCTTTCCCGGATCAGCGACGGAATCGTGACGGATGAGGCATAGGGCATCAGGCGCGCCAATGGGGCATGGGGAAGCAGGCCGGTAAACGGTACTGGATGAATTTGGTAGTAGTCCTTGGCCGCAGAGATGTAGGCGGCCTTGTCAGCGGAGCTGAGACTGTTCCAAAAATCCGTCCCAGGCTTTTCTGGCAAAGGTGCTTCGATGTCAACCAGCAATTTATTGATCATCGCGGCATCGCCTAGGCGCAGGGCGCTAGCTAAGCTGTGTAAATGGGGGCGGTCCTCGCCGAAACCGATGACCATCCCGGGGACCAGAGTGCCTTTAAGCGCGACGAGAGGCAGCGCTAAGAGGAATAGGTGAGGTCCTTTTTCTGCGATGAGTTTGCCGACGAAAAGGGCTGGGGCGACTTCGCCAGTAAAGCATTCTTGAAAACTTTCGATTAAATCGGCATCGGCGCTACGGTTGCTATGACCCTCAAAGGCTTTCTCCCAAGCGCTCAGGCTGGCGTTGATGTCGCCTCGAGCGGTCACATTCGCAACTGCTTTGGCTGCGGCGCTGATGCCTGTCGCATTTTTTTTCGCCCAGTCCTGTAGCCACGCCTGGTCGGTCGCGTCGGGGGATGGTTGACGGCTCGGGCAAAATAGCTCGGTGTCGACACCGGGGGTGACAATGCGGATTTTGCCCGTTAGCGAATTCTCTGAAATATCGTTGAATTGGGCAACCAAAGAGTCTCCGGCGGCAAAAATATATTTGGCTTCAGAGCAGCCTCTAAGTGTCAGCTGGCGCAATGTTTCACTTTGGCTGGCGGCGTAGGTTAGATCACTTCCGTGGAGAATCACAGAGTATGGAATCTGGCCTTGTAATGCTTGCCGAGCTATTTCCGGACCGCTGAGAGCATGGTTGATCAGTAAATTTTCGAAGGGGAAAAGCTGGCGCGCCTGGGCGATCGCCTGAATATTGTAGCTGATATATCGTTCGATTGATGCAGTGTCGAGGCGAGTGTAAGCAGTGGCAATCAGTCCGCCAGGATAGGTGTCTTCGACGTAAACCGGCAGGGCGTTGTCGATAAAGGGACGAATCAAAACGCACTTGCCGGGGTAGGGTGTGGTGGAACTAAAACTCTCTTCCAGATTTTGCGCTGGATCACGGGCTATGTATCCCTGACTAATGAAATCGTAGTCCTGGGGTTGCTGTTCCTGGGCGAATAAAATCGTATCGATGCCGGAGCGAGCGTATTCCTTCAGGAGATTGTTGGAAAAAATATTACTGCCGGTTCCCCCGAGCAGGTATCCGTGCCATAATCCGATTCTCATCGAGCATTACCCCTCTAGCTATAAATTTATTCTGCTAACGATTCACTGTCGATCGCGCCGGTTTCCTGGGCCATTTTGCGAGCAGCTTCTTTGGCAAGGTGGACTTTGTCCTCGGCAATATCGTTGAGGACCTTGGTGCCTCCATGGCGCTTGATGGCAGCATAGTAGTGCTTGGCAGCCAGTTTGGGGTTGTTGTTGCGCAAATAAAGGTGGCCGAGCATCAAGTTGAAGCGCTGGTCTTGTTCGACGGTTGTTTCTCGGCTGGTGTTGTAAAAAGATTTTTCAAACATTGACAGGGCGTGTCGGCAACAAGAGTCCGAGGCTTCGGTCTCTCCGGCGTCATCGTAGAGCCAGGACAAGTTTAACCACATGCGAGCAACCTTGGCTTCGATTCCGCCGATTTTCTCAAGACAATTTATCGCTTGGTAGTAACCGGCGAAGGTTTCTTCGTCCTTGGTATAAGGATAAAAGTATAGTCGTTGGACGGCAAATTCTTTGAGATAGGGTTGAAGACGGCTCTTGGCGACTTCGCTGAGATTGTCAAAATCCGAAGCATTGTTGGCGTACACGCAGTGCGGACAAACAATCACGGAATAACGCATCGGTTCGAATTCCCGGTAGCGCACTCGGGAATCTTCTTCGATGGCATAAGTTTTTAGCTTGGAGCGGCGAATCTGAATCGACTCGAATTTTTGCTCGCACAGCGGGCAAAGAATTTCTTTGGGATACAAGTATGCTTTGGGGTCTTCCATCGGCGGTAGTTGGACATGAAGCAATGTTTCCGGTGCAATTCCTTCGGGAATACCGCGACTGGCCGCCGCGTCCAAGCCATTGGCGGTTAGGGCCGAAGTATTGATGCTGTCAGACTTTAAGTCGCTTGAAAAGGCCGCTGAGTTTCCGGTGGACTGATTCAGGGAACGGAAATTGGTGATGATATAACTGGTTGGTTTGCTGGCTTGAGCTCCGAGGCTCGCTTGTTTGCCGTTGATAGTCTGGTAGCGGGGAATGATGCTACGGGGGCCAAAGCTCGTTATCGGTGTATTGCTGCCGTCAGCTTTGCTGATTACCACCTTGACTTCGCCGGAAATTATCACAAACGCCGATTGTGGGTCGAGATTGGACTGATGTGTATAAAGGTATTCGCCGCAAACTGCGGAACGTACTTGGTTATCGGTGCCACTGGCCATTGTCACATTTCTCCCTTGTTTTTCTAATGACATTATACAGTAATGCACTTATAATATACAGCAACGAAGGAGGTGTGGAAATTGGAACATTCGAATGATACTGCCAGAATCAAATCTTTTCTCAGCGAGCGGGTGTGGGCGGTGGTCGGCGCCAGCGCCAATAAAGAGAAATTCGGTTACAAAGTTTACAAAGTTTTGGCAGAAAAATGGCAGGTGTATCCGGTTAACCCCGGGCTCGTGGAAATTGACGGCGTCAAATGTTATCCAAGTATTGGCGAGTTGCCGGAGGTGCCGGCCGTGGTTAATATCATTACTCCTCCTGCAGTGACGCTCAAGATTGTCGAGGAATGTGCTGCCCTTGGTGTGGGCAAAGTGTGGATGCAGCCTGGGGCCGAGTCGCAGGAAGCGATTAGTTTTTGTTTGGCTCACGGTCTCAATGTGATTAGTGACAAGTGCGCTAAGGTTGAGGCCCGCCATTACGCACCTTAGCTTTTTACCGGTATTGACGCATAAAAAAACCGGCCTTCAGCATTAATTGCCAGGTCGGTTTTTATTATCGCCGATTGCTAGAATACGCTGTTTTTTTCAGGCGGTCTGCTCTTTTCGATACGGAGGAATCGTCGTTTTGTGAAAGTCCATGCGGCCAATGTCCATCGTCATGTTTTCGCGCTCGATGTTCAATGAAATCGGGTTTTTCATCCCTTTGCGTCCTAGGGCCTCGTGAAGGCGCATGGCCAGCTTGCCGAGGAATTCTTTGTTGCTGAGCTCGGGATTGAGGCGGGCTCTGTGGCCGCAGACTGTGTCGTCGCGTAAAAACAAGAAGGCCAGCAAATCAGTATTGTGCCCGTCAGGGTAAATGCTTTTAAAGAGGCACTCGGCCATGCGCATTCTCTCCTCGGGGACATATTCCGCGACAAAGTCGCACAGTGAAGCGTGGATGATGTTGAGGGCATCGAAGTCTTTTTCCGTATTGAGTTTTTGGACCAATAGGCTATAGTAATAATACATGGGAAATCCTCCCTGGGTTTGGATTTTACTCTTGTATACATTATACATATAGCGAGTACTTCTTACAAGGGGCGAAGGTATGAGTTTAGCATTAGGTCTAGATATTAGAAAGTTGCTACGGCAAGGCGGCGCTGTTCTGGCACCGATGGCCGGGATTACAGACTATCCGATGCGCAAACTGTGTCATCAGGCTGGGGCCTTATGGTGCGTCAGTGAGATGATCAGCGCCAAGGCGGTCGTTTATCAGAATCCGCGTACGTGGCAGCTCGCAAGAGTTTTCTCCGATGAGGGCCCGGTTGCTTTGCAGCTTTTCGGCAGCGATCCCGATGTTATTTTTCAGGCGGTCGAGGCTCTGCAGGAAAGCGGGGCGCAGATGTTCGATCTCAATATGGGATGTCCGACGCCAAAAATCGTCCGCAATGGGGATGGGGCCGCTCTGATGCAAAATTTGGACCTGGCCGGAGAGGTGATTGCCGCGGCCCGGGCTGCCAGCAAGCTTCCGCTGATGGTCAAGATGCGCAGTGGATGGGATTACGATCAGATCAATGCGCCAGCTTTGGCGAAAATCGCTCAAAGACGGGGGGCGGACGCCATCGCGGTCCATCCTCGCGTTCGCAGTCAGATGTATGAGGGCGTCCCCGATTGGCGAGTTGTCGAGGAGGTGTGCCGCGAGGTGACGCTACCTGTCGTGGCCAGCGGAAATATTCATAGCTACGATGAAGCGGCGCAGGTGATGCGACTAACTGGGGCCGAGGGCGTGATGGTGGGGCGTGGAGCGCTGGGCGATCCTTGGATATTTACCCGTATCCGGGATGGTTTTGCCGGTCAACAAACTGCGCCACCTTCGATTTATGAGCGGATTGACGGCGCTCGTATCCATTTGGAATCAGCTCTTGCCCATGGGCCGGAGAGGGTTGTTGTAGCGGAGATGCGCAAGCATATCGCCTGGTACATTAAGGGGATACGTGGTGCAGCTGCTCTGCGAGGGCGCGTCAACTGCTGCGAGACGGCGGCGTCGATGCGTTTATTATTGTCGGAGGCGGCCGAGATGGCGGCAAATGCACAGGGAGGTTTGACATAGCTTATCAATAGCATATATAATCTTTTGAAAGTCAAAGAGTGGCGTCGGTTGTCTGGATCAACCTCAGCTGTTTTTAGGTGAAGGAGTTGTGATTAAGTGGAGAATGAAGTCTTGGTCACCCGTGAAGGCTACGAAAAAATGATTGAGGATCTTGATCAATTAAAATCTGTCAAACGGCAGGAGATATCGGATCGTATTCGGCAAGCCATTGAATTTGGTGATATTAGTGAGAATTCCGAGTATGAGGATGCTAAGAATGAACAGGCTTTTGTCGAAGGGCGAATTATGTCCTTGGAGAAAAAAATTGCCAACGCCAAGCTCATCGATGAGAGTGCTATCGATACACATCATGTATCATTAGGTTGCCATGTTACTCTTGAGGACATGGAGCGCAAAGAAAAAAATGAGTACATCATCGTTGGCTCAGCCGAAGCCGACCCTCTTAAGATGAAGATTTCCAATGAATCTCCGGTGGGCAAGGCGGTACTGGGGAAAAAGCCCGGACAAAAAATCACCGTCACCACTCCTGGGGGACCGGTTCGTTACAAAGTGATTTCAATAACTAAAGCATAGGAAGGCGATAATATGGGCGAGTTTGATTGGAATGAGCAGATGCTGCTGCGCAAGGCGAAGGTCGACAAGATGCGAGCGGAGGGGTTTGATCCTTTTTCCGTACCTAAATATGACCGAACCCACTACAGCCAGGATATTTTAGATAACTTTACGGAGCTAGAAGGACAAGAGGTCAGGGTTTGCGGACGCATTATGGCGATTCGCGGGCATGGCAAGGCTTCTTTTCTGATTGTTTCCGATTTGAAAGGTAAAATTCAAATCTATTTGCGCCAAGACAATGTGGGAGAAGATGTCTATAAATTTTTTGAAGAGTATTACGATATTGGAGATTTTGTCGGAGTCGCAGGAGAGGTTTTTAAGACTAATCGCGGTGAAATCTCCGTCAAGGCGCAGCAGCTGCAAATGCTTTCAAAGTCGATGCGCCCCTTGCCGGAGAAATGGCACGGTCTCAAGGATGTGGAAACGCGTTATCGCCAGCGCTATGTGGATTTGATAGTCAATCCCGAGGTGCGGCAGGCTTTTATCACCCGTAGTCGCTTTGTCAAGGCGGTGCGGGAGTACCTGGACGAACGCGGATTTATGGAAGTCGAGACGCCGATGCTACATCCCATTGCCGGCGGTGCTAACGCTCGACCTTTTATTACCCACCACAATGCATTAGATATGGAGCTTTTTATGCGGATAGCCCCTGAGCTGTACTTGAAACGATTGACAGTGGGTGGCTTCGAAAAGGTTTTTGAAATGAACCGCAATTTTCGCAATGAGGGCATTTCGATTAAACATAACCCGGAATACACGTCAATGGAACTGTATTGGGCCTACGTCGATTACCGGGAAATTATGCGCTTGACGGAAAACTTGGTGGCTTACGCCATGGAGAAATCGGCTGGGAGTACTAAAATTGTCTATCAGGAGCAAGAGCTTGAATTTGCGCCGCCATGGCAGGAGATCACGATAGTCGATGCGGTGAAGAAATATACTGGCCTCGATTTTGAAGCGATTGCTGATGCCGATGAGGCGATTAAAAAGGCTAAGGAAATCGGAGTGCATCCTGACCCAGGCACAACCAAGTATGGAACGATGATGCTGGTTTTTGATGAAAAGGTTGAGGCGCAGCTCGTCCAGCCGACCTTTATTACCCAGTATCCAGTTGAAGTCTCGCCCTTATCCAAGCGCAATCCGGACAACCCTGATATGACAGACCGCTTTGAGGCATTTGTCCTGGGGCGGGAAATCGCCAATGCTTTTTCGGAGCTGAATGATCCGATGGATCAGAAGGAACGTTTCGCTGAGCAGATGCTGGCCAAAGAAGCCGGCGACGATGAAGCCCACATGATGGATGAAGATTTTGTCCGGGCTTTGGAATATGGCTTGCCACCCACGGGTGGTTTGGGTATCGGCATCGATCGTTTAGTGATGTTTGCCACAGATTCCTACTCGATTCGCGACGTTATCATGTTCCCTCACATGCGACCGGAAGCATAGAAAACCTAGAATCCAAGATCAGCCCTTAGACGGGGCTGATTTTTTTTCTAAAAAAGTTGACATCATTCGGCGTAGATGATAGTATCAAAGTCAATGTTAAATAATTATCAATCTCAGTTAGGATGTGCATTTATATGACGAAAGTTGCTGCGCAGATTCCACGCGCCGTAGTTAATCGGTTGTCCCGATATTACTTTATTTTGAGTGAGTTAATGGAAAAAAAGATAATGAAGATATCCTCCCAGGAATTGAGCCGAATGATGGGTATCACAGCTTCGCAGCTACGCCAGGATTTAAGCTATTTTGGCGAATTTGGGCAGAGGGGCTATGGCTACCGGGTGGACGACCTTTTCGCCCATCTGGAAACGATTCTAGGAACGAATGAAGAGCAGCCGATGGTCGTTATCGGGGCGGGCAATCTGGGGCAGGCTTTGGTGCAGTATCACGGCTTTAAGGATAAGGGGTTTGAGATACGGGCGATGTTTGATATTAATCCGAAGGTTATCGGTTTGCAGGTTAGCGGCATTCCAGTGCTGGACGTCGATGAGCTGAGTGATTTTATCCGCACAGAGAAAATAAAATATGGCGTTATTGCCGTCCCCAAGTCAGTTGCACAGCAATTTGCAGATGATTTAACCGAATCCGGCATTGTCGGCATTTGGAACTTTGCTCCGCTGGAGCTGCACGTTCCCGGACATGTCTCTGTGGAAAACGTTAATTTGTTGGGATCGCTATTGATTCTCTCCTTTTTAACGAATGACAGGAAGCATCGTCCCCATTAGTTTTTCATTGTTCTTTGTACTATTTTGTGATAGCATATTAAAAATTCCGTGATTTTTAGCATTGATTCTTTTGGGATCAGTGCTATGGTTATTTAAAAGAATGAAAAGGAGGGATAGAATTGGCGAAGGTGGTTGGGGAAGGTCTTACATTTGATGATGTTTTGCTGGTTCCAGGGAAATCAGAGGTTTTGCCACACGAGGCTGCTTTGCAGACAAAGCTGACACCAAAAATCAAGCTGAACATTCCGTTGATGAGCGCGGGGATGGATACAGTAACGGAAAGCCGTCTGGCGATTGCGATCGCTCGTGAAGGTGGCATTGGCATTATACATAAGAACATGACTATCGAAGATCAGGCGATTTTTGTCGATAAGGTAAAACGTTCCGAGCATGGCGTCATTACCGATCCATTTTTTTTACATCCGGACCGGCCGCTGTCGGAAGCGTTGTCCCTGATGGAGAAATTTCGCATTTCCGGGGTCCCGATTGTCGTCGATGGCAAGCTTGTTGGAATAATAACAAATCGGGACTTGCGTTTTGAGACTGACTTCACGCGAGTGATTTCCGATGTGATGACTAAAAACAATTTGGTGACAGCTCCCGAGGGGACCACTCTAAAGCAAGCTGAAAAAATATTGCAAAAGCATAAGGTGGAAAAGCTTCCGATTGTAGATGCCGGTGGCAATCTGCGCGGATTGATCACGATCAAAGATATTGAGAAGGCTATCCAGTATCCCCAGTCTGCCAAGGACAGCCAGGGCCGTTTGTTGGCGGGGGCAGCGGTGGGAGTAACTAGCGATACTCTTGACCGGGTCGGGGCGCTAGTTGATGTGCGGGTTGACGTAATAACGATTGACACGGCGCATGGACACTCAATCGGAGTGCTGGAAATGGTGCGCAAGGTTAAAGATAAATTTCCGGATGTACAGCTGATTGCCGGCAATGTCGCGACTGGCGCGGCAACGCGTGCCCTGATCGAAGCAGGAGCAGACAGTATCAAGGTTGGGATCGGGCCGGGGTCGATTTGTACAACTCGAGTTGTAGCTGGTATCGGTGTGCCTCAGATTACTGCTGTGATGGATTGCGCCGAAGAAGCTGCTAAGCACGGCATTCCGGTCATTGCTGATGGCGGGGTAAAGTATTCCGGAGACGTCACCAAGGCGCTTGCCGCCGGGGCAAATGTTGTCATGATTGGTAGCCTTTTTGCCGGCACCGAGGAGAGTCCGGGCGAGACCGTTATTTACAAGGGCCGTAGCTTTAAAAGCTATCGTGGGATGGGTTCGATCGGGGCGATGGAAAAAGGGAGCAAGGATCGCTATTTTCAAGAAGGCACCGATGCCCGCAAGCTCGTTCCCGAGGGAATTGAAGGAATTGTGCCCTATCGCGGGACTTTGGCGGACATCGTTTATCAGCTGATTGGTGGCTTGCGCTCGGGAATGGGCTATTGTGGGACGCGCACGATCAGCGAGTTGCAGGAAAATACCAAATTTATCAAGATCACCGCAGCATCCTTGAGAGAGAGTCATCCTCACGATATCACGATTACGAAGGAAGCTCCAAACTACAGCGTCGAGCGGGTCGAATCCTGAGTTAATGTTTCTAACAATAAAAATCGCCAGGTCAATCTCGATCTGGTGATTTTTTTGCGTTTGCTTTTTGTTCTGAGAGCCATTATAATGATAGTCAAAGATGGTCAAAGGAGCGGTGGCAATGGCCAAGCTGGCTGATTTAATCGAAGAATATTTGCAACACATGCTTGAGGGTAGCAAACGCAATATTTTGGAGCTTCGCCGCAGCGATATCGCTGTCCTGTTTAAGTGTGCGCCATCGCAGATTAATTATGTTCTCAGTACCAGGTTCTCCAGTAAACGGGGCTATCTGGTTGAAAGCCGACGGGGTGAGGGAGGATTTATCCGGATTACCCGGGTCACTCTCTTTGAAGGTGGAGATTTTGACTGCATGTTGCATGAAGCCTGCGCCAAGCCTTTGCGTGAGGATGAGGCTTTCGACATCATTTATCGTCTGAATCAGAATGGGGTTATCGATGATTTTTACGCCAGTCTGATGCGGTCGGCTGTCGCTGAACATTCTTTGCAGGGATGCAATGAACAAATAAATCAAGTTCGTTCGGCGATTTTCCGAAATATGTTGAGAGAAGTGTTGCGGTTTGTGGGAGATGGGGAGGAAAAAAAATGATTTGCAGTAAGTGTCAGGAACGTCCAGCCACTGTTCAGTTTACGATAATTGTTAATGGCAAAAAGACAGAGCTTTTCTTGTGTGAGCATTGTGCCAAGGAAAATGACAATCTTAATTTGCCGGAGGAAGAGGGAGTGGCCTTGCAGACGATGCTGGCTGGTCTGCTCAGCGGCGAGTTGTTTAAAAAGTGTCTGGCACCCGGAGCAACGGAAATTGTCCATGATATCGAATGCCCCGTCTGCGGACTTATGTTGTCCGAGTTTGTCAAGGCTGGTCGGTTTGGCTGCGATGAGTGTTACTATGCTTTTGGTGATAGTCTCTCCGACCTTTTTAATAAGATGCATGGCAAAACGCGATTTGTCGGGAAAATGCCATCTCGGTTAAAGGACAGAACATTGCAACTGCGGCACATTGATGAGCTACGCGCGGCTTTGGCTGATTGCATCAAAGATGAACGCTACGAAGAGGCTGCGAAGCTGCGGGATGAGATTAAATTTTTGGAAAAAACTACAGCTTCTATGGTTGAACAACCCGGCAAAGTTGCGACAGAAAGAGAAACGGGTGGAAGCGATGGATGAGCGAAAGGCCCAGATGAATCAAATTGCCATGAGTAGCCGGATTCGCTTAGCTCGGAATATTAAAGGTTTTTGCTTTCCGCAGCGTGCCGACGAAGCGACTTTGCAACTGGTGGCAGAAAAAGTGGCGGATGTTTTCTTGCAGTCTGAAAATTTGGCCGCTGATTTTGAAGTTATCACTATGAGTAAAATTAGCCCGCTGGAGCGCCATTTTTTAAAGGAAAAGCACATCATCAGCCCTGAATATGCCCGCCAGAGTTTTGGACGGGTTTTGGTGCGCTCCCGGGATGGTCGGATCAGTATTATGGTTAATGAGGAAGATCATCTACGAATTCAATGCATCCTGCCCGGCTTTCACCTGCAAGAGGTTTGGGAGTGCGCGACTAAAATTGACGATGCCATTGAGAAACAGCTCGATTACGCTTTTCATCAGGAGTACGGTTATCTGACCAGTTGCCCGACCAATGTTGGAACAGGGATGCGGGCTTCGGTGATGTTGCATTTGCCTGCTTTAGTTATTTCCCGCAACGCCTGGGGAATTTTTCAGGCGATCAGCGGCTTGGGAGTCGCTGTCCGGGGGATGTATGGCGAAGGCAGCGAGATTGTGGGAAATATTTTTCAGGTTTCTAATCAAGTGACTCTGGGAATGAGTGAGGGCGATATTCTAATCAAGCTCGAATCCGTTGTCAATCAGATTATCGCCAAGGAAATCGAATGCCGGGAAGCCCTCTTGCACGATGATTCGATCAAGTTGGAAGACCGCGTTTGGCGCTCTTATGGTTTATTGACCCAGGCGCGCTTGATGCCTTCGTCCGAAGCTTTGCAGCTCTTGTCGGATGTGCGGCTGGGGCAGGATTTAGGAATCATTGATGGTATGGGGGAAGATGTTTTGCAGGGGATGCTGGACAGTCTTGGTCCGGCTGCAATGCGCAAGCTGTCTGGGGGGCATTTAAAGCCAGACGAGCGAGATCGGTTTCGCGCTACGTGGATTCGAGAAACCCTTGCCGGTCAAGATAAAGGAGGGAAAGACAGTGTTTGAGAAATTTACACAACGTGCTCGCAATGCCCTGGCTTTGGCGCAGCAGGAGGCCCAAAGTTCGGGGTTTGATTATATCGGGACCGAATTTATTCTATTGGGTCTGGTTCTTGAAGGGGAAGGGATAGCCGGCAGTGTGCTGCGCCGCTCCGGACTTGACCCGGTCAAGTTGCGGGAAGCAATCGAGGTGCTTACCGGCAAGGGTGACTCAACCCCTGGCGGGGACGAGATGGCTCTGACGCCTCGCACCAAGCGGGTTTTTGAGCTGGCCTTTGAGGCGACGCGTCGGCTGGGTCATAATTATGTTGGGACTGAGCACCTGCTGCTGGGGATTATCTGGGAAGGCGACGGGCTGGCTAATCGTTTGCTAAGCGATTTTGATATCCGTCCCGAAACGATTAATCAGATGGTGATGAGCGCGTTGCAGCCCAACGGGGTACCGATGCCAAATCCTGATGTCAGACCGGCGCCGGTGGAAGAAGTCACGTCATCCACACCGGCGATTGATCATTTTGGCCACGACTTAATGAAGGCGGCTGCTGATGAAAAACTAGACCCTGTGGTCGGGCGCTCCAGAGAGATCGAGCGCTTGCTGCAGATACTCAGTCGACGGACTAAAAACAACCCTGTCCTCATCGGCGATCCCGGTGTCGGAAAAACTGCGATTGTTGAAGGGCTGGCACAAAAAATTTATCGGGGTGAAGTTCCCGAGATACTTTTGGGAAAACGAGTTGTGCGGCTGGACTTGTCCTTGCTAGTCGCTGGGGCTAAATATCGCGGTGAGTTTGAAGATCGCCTGAATAAAGTCTTGCAGGAAATCAAGCAGGATGGCAATATTATTGTATTTATCGATGAACTGCATACGATTATCGGTGCCGGTGCTGCCGAGGGAGCGATGGATGCGGCAAATATTCTGAAGCCGGCTTTGTCTAGAGGAGAATTTCAGTGCATCGGGGCGACAACCATCAACGAATATCGAAAGTATATCGAAAAGGATAGTGCTCTGGAGCGTCGTTTTCAACCGATTCATGTCGATGAGCCGACTGAGGTGGAGAGTTTGCAGATTTTACATGGCCTGCGTGATCGCTACGAAGCCCACCATCAGGTTAAAATTCTGGATGAAGCTCTCGAGGCGGCCGTCAGTTACTCGACGCGGTATATCCCCGACCGTTTTTTGCCGGACAAGGCAATCGATTTAATTGACGAGGCTTCGGCTAAAGTGCGTTTAGCGGCTTACACGTCGCCCCCGGATTTAAAGGCGCTGGAAAAAGAGATGGAGTTGATTCTCAAAGAGAAAGAGGAAGCGGTCAGCAATCAGGAGTTTGAAAAAGCTGCTTCTTTGCGAGACAGCGAGGTCAGTTTGCGGGAGAGAATGGAGAGCGCTCAGGCTCAATGGCAAAAAGAAAATAGCGGAACGACGATCGTTGTTACCAAGCAGGATATTGCGCAGATTGTGGCTGGTTGGACGCGTATTCCGGTGCAGAAATTCGCTGCGGACGAGGGGCGTTTGCTGATTAATCTGGAGGAAGAGCTGCACAAGCGTGTGATTGGCCAGGATGAGGCCGTCATCGCTGTGGCAAAGGCAATCCGCCGCGCCCGGGCTGGCCTGAAGGACCCCAAGCGACCTGTCGGATCATTTATTTTTCTCGGACCTACAGGGGTCGGCAAAACCGAGCTTGGCAAAGCTCTGGCTGATGTCCTCTTTGGTAGCGAGGATGCGATGATTCGCGTCGATATGTCCGAATACATGGAAAAACACACTGTTTCGCGGTTAATCGGTTCTCCACCTGGTTATATTGGACATGACGAAGGCGGTCAATTGACCGACGCGGTGCGGCGGCGACCTTATTCCGTGGTATTATTAGACGAGATTGAGAAAGCGCATCCCGATGTCTTTAACACCTTGCTACAGGTTTTGGATGACGGACGATTAACTGACAACCATGGTCGGACCGCAGATTTCCGCAACACGATTATCATTATGACATCTAATGTCGGTTCTAACCACATCCAAGTGGATAAGTCCTTAGGATTTGTCTCGGATGGGTCTTTGGTGGCTGACTATGCCCGGATGAAAGGTCGGATTGTCGAGGAATTGAAGCGGAATATCAAGCCGGAATTTTTTAACCGCCTCGACGAGATTATCGTTTTTCATGCTTTGACGAGCAAGGAATTGTCACAGATAGTGGAGATCATGCTGAGTGGGCTTACGCAAAGACTAGCGGAAAGTGGAATGCGCTTGCACCTTAGTGACGATGCGAAGGCCAAGCTGGTCGAGTCCGGCACTGACTTGAATTATGGAGCGCGCCCCTTGAAGCGATCGATTCAACGATTGATCGAAGATCCGGTTTCGGATGCCATCCTTCTGGGACGGTTTACTTTTGGTAGTACTATTTATGCTGACTTAACAGAGAAGGGGGATTTTGTTTTCACCAAGAACAAGCCCTCCAAGCGTGCCAGGAAACAGTCGGCACCAGAGCTGAAACCGGCGGAAAAATAGACAGAGGTGGCTAGCTGCGATGAAATCCCGAACTAAGTTTATTTGTCAGTCGTGCGGTTATGAATCCGCCAAGTGGGTCGGCCGGTGCCAGGCTTGTGAAGGCTGGAATACGATGGTCGAGGAGCAGGTGCAGGCCCGGGATGACAAGCGGATTGTCCAGAGAAATACAGGGGTGGTGACGGCCACCCCCCTTTCCTGTGTCGAATTTGATGCTGAAACGCGCATGGCTGTTGGGATTGAGGAATTTGATCGGGTTTTAGGAGGAGGGCTGGTAAAAAGCTCTCTCGTCTTATTGGGGGGGGACCCAGGCATCGGTAAATCGACTATCCTACTCCAGGTTTGCGGTCAGCTTTCCGCCCAAGGGCGGCGATTGTTGTATATTTCCGGCGAAGAATCGGCTGTGCAGGTGAGGATGCGTGCTGAAAGGCTGGCAATTCATGAAGACAATATTTTTATCCTGTGCGAAACTTCGATGAATCAGATTATGCTACAGCTCCATGAGATCAAACCGGATATAGTCGTCGTCGATTCGATTCAGACGATGTATCGTGAGGACGTGACCTCAGCGCCAGGCAGTGTTACCCAGGTGCGGGAATGTGCCGCGGAATATTTACGTTTTGCAAAAACAATAGGAGGTCCGGCGATTTTTTTAGTCGGGCACGTGACCAAGGATGGGTCAATTGCCGGACCCCGCATCTTAGAGCACATGGTCGATGTCGTCTTGCAATTTGAAGGTGAGAAGGGGATGCCTTTTCGTCTGCTTCGCGGCATCAAGAATCGCTTTGGCTCGACTCACGAGCTGGGTGTTTTCGAGATGAATGAGAAAGGCATGACCCCCGTGGAAAATCCTTCGGCATTATTTCTTAGCGTTCATCCGTCTCCGGTGCCGGGGTGCGCTGTTGTCGCCAGTATGGAAGGAACGCGTCCTTTTTTAGCCGAGGTGCAGGCCTTGATTGCTCCAACTCCTTATGCCTCTCCTCGCCGCACTTGTTCAGGGTTTGATAGCAATCGTCTGGCGCTTATTTTGGCAGTGCTGGAAAAGCGCGGCGGCATGGAACTTTTCGCGCAGGATGCCTATCTTAATGTTGTCGGTGGCTTGCGCCTCGACGAACCGGCTGCCGATTTAGGAGTTGCCGTGGCTATTGTTTCTAGTCTGGTTGGATTATCCCTTGGGCAAGACACATTCTTTGCCGGTGAAGTGGGGCTGACAGGCGAAGTGCGCCCGGTCGGTCGGCTGGTTCCCCGGGCACGGGAAGGCGAGAAGCTTGGTTTTCAACGAATTGTGGTAGCTGAAGCATCCGTAAAGGCTTTGCAGGGGGAAACTAAATTGGAGGTGATTGGGCTACGTAGCGTGGGAGATCTCGTTGCTTTGTGCAAAAATTCATAAACGTAGGAGGTGGGAATATGGTTTTCAGGCGAATTATGCGCCTGGTACTCACAATAGTCGGACTGGCAGTCGGCTTCAAGTTTGGCGATATTCTAGTAGATTTGTTGATTCAGGTGGACGGGATGCACTGGATGGAGCACGGTCGGATTTACGGACTTATTTTTATTTCTATTTTATTGGGATTATTTGGATTTATAACGGCGCCGTTTGTTTCCCGGCGCGTCTTGGTATGTTTTTCCAGTGTGGATTCTCATTTACAGACTGTCTCAGCAGTGGATATGGTTTTTTCAATTGGGGGGCTGATAGTTGGTTTGCTGATAGCGGCTTTACTGACTTTACCCTTTGCCAGTCTGCCGATTATCGGGCCTTTTTTGCCGGTAATTGCGGCGGCTATTTTTGGATATCTGGGGATCAGGCTCGCTGGCCCAAAGCGGG
>CAZWXO010000002.1:29662-52389 GCA_964637885.1 uncultured bacterium | reverse complement strand
GAAAGCGCCGGCAAATTAGCCCGGGTGACGCCCAAGGCTGCCAAGTTGCCGAAAGGTAGCATGCCGAAAATATTGGATACCAGCGTTATTATTGACGGACGAATTTTGGATATTTATAACACCGGATTTTTGGAGCCTCCACTAATTGCGCCGCGGTTTGTCCTCGAGGAGTTGCAGCGGATTGCCGATTCTTCGGATGTGATCAAGCGGAACAAGGGCCGGCGCGGGCTGGATGTGATGCGGGAGATTCAACAAAATGCTGTCGGAGGCTTACAAGTTGTCGAACAGGATTTCAACGATACCCCTGAAGTTGATTCCAAGCTGGTTAAACTGGCTCGCAGTATGAATGGCAAAATCATCACTAATGATTATAACCTGAATAAAGTGGCGGAGCTCCAAGGTGTCAGGGTGCTCAACATTAACGAACTAGCCAATGCTGTCAAGCCTGTTGTCGTTCCGGGTGAAGAGATGCATGTCTTTATTCTCAAGGAGGGTAAAGAGGCGGGGCAGGGAGTCGCGTATCTTGACGATGGTACGATGATTGTGGTCGAAGGCGGTCGCAGGAGTATCGGTGAGGAGCATCTGGTGGTGGTGACCAGCGTCTTGCAGACTGCTGCAGGACGGATGATTTTTGCAAAGATAGGGTAGGTGAGTGGATGTCCCTATCAGCGATTCTCGTGGCGGCAGGTAGCGGAACCCGAATGGGCGGGTTGAAAAAACAATTTGAAATTTTAGGTGGCAAACCCTTGTTTCTTTGGGCTGCGGAAAAGTTGGTTAATTTTTCCGGGGTTCACGAGCTTGTTTGTGTTGTGCCGGCTGACGAAGTAGAGGATTTTTATAGCCGGTGGATGGAAAAGTACGGTTTTCGTCATCAGGCGTGCATCGTCAAGGTCGTCTGCGGAGGGGCATCCCGGGAGGAATCAGTGGCAGCCGGGCTGGCGGTTCTCGATGACAAGTGTGATTATGTCCTGATTCACGATGCAGCCCGGCCATTTTTGTCCCGGCAATTGATCAATGATGTTTTTGTGTCGGCCGTTGACTGTGGAGCTGCCACGATTGCCGTTCCTAGCAAAGACACGATTAAAATTTCGTCGGATGGAATTATTTTCGACGCTACTCCGGACAGGAGCCATCTGTGGCAGATTCAGACCCCCCAGTGCTTTCGGCGGGAATGGATTGTCGCGGCCCATTTTATGGCCGGAGAATTGGCAACGGACGATACCGTCAAGGTTGAAGCATTGGGACATAAGGTTCGGGTTGTCATGGGCGACTATCGCAACTTTAAAGTTACCACACTGGAAGATATGATTTTAGCCCGGGCTTTGATCGGAGAGGAAAGAAAAGCGATGGTGCGTATTGGCCAAGGTTGGGATTTGCATCGGCTAGAGGAGGGGCGGCGTCTCGTTATCGGAGGCGTGGAGATACCTTTTAAGCTTGGTCTGGCAGGGCACTCTGATGCCGACGTTCTGATTCACGCGATCATCGATGCTTTGCTTGGCGGAGCGGCGCTTGGAAACATCGGCCTCTTGTTTCCGGATCGCGACCCAGCGTATCACCAGGCGGATAGTACTGTACTGCTGAAGCTTGTCGGGCAGTTGTTGCTAGACAATAATTATACAATTGTCAACATTGATACGACAGTCATTGCAGAGGCGCCAAGGTTGGCTGATTATTTACCCGCAATGCGGAGCTGTCTTGCCACGACATTGGGGATCGACATCAACCAGATTTCAATCAAGGCGAAAACTGGGGAAAAGGTTGACGCAGTTGGCCGTGGCGAAGCGATCGCGGCTCAGGCGGTCTGTATTTTACAGTGCGAAAAATAGCGCGATTTGACAAACACCCCCAAAATGTCCTATCCTTTAATGTATAAATGGATAAGAAGAAGGATTTCTTAAGGAGGACAATTTATGGGTCGGTTAATCAAAATAATTTTGTTTGTTGTGCTTATTTTGAACATCAGTGCGGTCATCGCATTCGCTAAAGAAGAAGCTACCTACACTGTGCAAGCGGGGGATACTGTCGCCTCGATTGCCGAAAAATATCTCGTCAGTCCCGACGCTTTGATTTTAGTTAATCGGTTGGGGCCTTTTTCTCTGAAGCCGGGGCAGGTACTTACTATCCCCAAGGCGGGTGAAGTCCCGGTAGTGGTTGATAACGTTGCCGAGCTTCCAACTCAAAGCGTGACTGCTGCAGGTAAAAATGTCGAGTGTATTGAGTCGGGGGACAGCGCCGAGATTCGTATTGGCGGCACAACAGTTATCCGTATTCGTGGTAATCTGGCGGGGAAAACACCCATCGAGCGTGCCAAAATTGTTGCCGCAAGGCTGTCTGAGGCTGGAACGGAGTATCAGCCTGATGATGTGATGCCGATGTTTGACTCCACAGGATGGTATATTGCTGCTAAGGGCAATCATATCATCAATATCGATATGGCGAGCGTGCGGGCGAACAATTTATCCGAAGGTGAACTTACTTTTGCGTGGGCCAACAATATCCGTCGGGCCTTGGGTGTCGAGCCGATGATGCTGGATAGCCTCAGTGAGGCCACCAAGGCATCGTTTTATTGGCAGTGCTCTCACACGGCTAATGGTGAAGTTTATTACCCCGACGGCATTTCTGCAGCGCACCGCTCGCTGCCTTTTGGGACGATGGTGCTTGTTTCAGATTTGGAGACGCGCAAAAGCGTGATAGTGCGGATAAATGACCGAGGGCCTTTTATCGATGGTCGCTTAATTGATCTTTCCCGTGGCGCGGCAATCAAAATAAATCGGTTGAGCAAGGGTGTCTTTGATGTTAAAATGCATGTCTTGCGTTTTGATCGCGACTAGATTGCATCTGGTCATTGATGCTGATATAATTCTACCAAGCTATTCAAGATTAGAAGCGATGAAGAGGAAAAACCAATCGAGGACGCCTTTAGAGAGGGTCTCCACGGCTGAAAGAGATCTGGCACAAAGGATTGGTAGTGCGCCTCGGAGCTTGCAAGCTGCTATCGGTGGTTTGCCGCCTGCGCCCGTTAAGCGTTTGAGATGGGCACAATTTGTTGCCTAATCAGAGTGGAACCGTAGGACATACCTGCCTCTGTAATCGAGGCAGGTATTTTTATTTGGAGGTGGGGGAAAATGTTCAGGCATTTGCGCGAGGACATCAAGGCGATCAAAGAGCGGGATCCGGCTGCTAAGACTTCTTTTGAAATTGTGCTGAATTATCCGGGCTTGCACGCATTAGCGATGCATCGCTTTACGCACTGGCTCTATAAGCATCGCCGATATGTTTTGGCACGTTTTTTATCCCAAGTTTCCCGCTTTTTTACCGGGATTGAAATCCACCCCGGAGCAACTATTGGGCAAAGGTTGTTTATCGATCATGGTACAGGTGTCGTGATCGGCGAAACCGCTGAAATCGGAGATGATGTGACAATCTATCAGGGAGTTACTTTGGGTGGCACGGGCAAGGAAACCGGCAAGCGTCATCCGACAATTGGGAATAACGTCGTCATCGGTGCCGGTGCCAAGATCTTAGGCTCTTTTCGGGTTGGTGACAACTGTAAGATTGGGGCTGGCTCCGTTGTCGTTGCGCCAGTCCCGGACAATTCAACTGTCATCGGAGTGCCGGGGCAGATCGTGATGCGCGCGGGCCGGCGTTTAGGCGAGGGAGTCGATTTGGAGCACAATGTTTTGCCCGACCCAGTGGCGGAGATGCTGCATTGCTTGCAGCGCAAAATCATCGAGCTTGAGAATAGGCTTGAGGAAGTAGAAGGCGTTAAATCTTTGCAAGGAGATGAAGATGATGAGACTGTTTGATACAATGCTGCGGGAAAAGGTGGAGTTTGCGCCAGCTGAGTCGGGGCATGTAAAGATGTACGTGTGCGGAGTTACGCCTTACAATCTATGCCATCTCGGACATGCCAGGGCCTATATCACTTTTGATTTACTGAAACGGTGTTTTTTGTTTAATGGCTGGAAGGTAACCCATGTCCAAAATTTCACCGACATCGACGATAAAATCATCAACGCTGCCGCAGCTGCGGGGGAAACCGCGCAGCAAGTCTCGCAAAAATATATTGCGGCATACTATGAGGATATGGCGAAGCTGCATGTTTTGCCAGCGGATGTCTACCCGCTTGTCACTGAAAACATGGAGGAGATCATCCAGATGGTGGAGACTCTAATCCAAAAAGGGCATGCCTATGAGTCCGAGGGCGATGTTTATTTCTCCGTCGCGTCTTTTCCCGATTATGGCAAACTATCCGGGCGCAAAGAAGATGACATGATGGCGGGCGCTCGTGTAGATATCAATGAAAAGAAGAATGCACCGATGGACTTTGCTTTGTGGAAGAAAGCGAAGCCGGGAGAGCCGATGTGGAGCAGTCCCTGGGGCGAGGGCAGGCCTGGTTGGCATATCGAGTGTTCTGCCTTGTCTTATAAGCACCTGGGACTTGGATTTGACATCCATGGTGGTGGAGCTGACTTGGTTTTTCCCCATCATGAAAACGAGATTGCTCAATCCGAAGCTTTCGCCGGCTGTGGACCCTTTGCCCGCTATTGGGTGCACAATGGTTTCGTCACAATCAATGAAGAAAAAATGTCCAAGTCCTTAGGCAACTTCTTTACAATTCGTGATATTTTAGCCAAATATGAGCCGGAAGTGTTACGGTTTTTGCTGCTGTCAACTCACTACCGCAGCCCGCTTGAGTTTTCACCGGACAAGCTTGACGAGGCTAGTCGCGCTTTGCAACGAATTCGCAATGCCTATCACAATTTACAACAACATCAAAGCTGTGATAGCGAGTCACCAGCTGCGGCATGGTTGGCAAAGTTGGATGAATATAAGCAGGAGTTTAGGGCGGCACTTGTGGATGACTTTAACTCCGCCAAGGCTCTTGGTGTGGTTTTTGATTTTGTCCGCGAAATTAACACCCTCAGCAGTGAAAATGCTGTGGGGATGATGACGATCGCCCGGGACGGCGTTAAGTTTTTTGAGGAATGCGACGAAGTTCTGGCAATTCTTGGGGGTGCCCCCAAACCTGACGACGAAAAGAGCACAGTCGATGCGTTGTTGGAGCTCTTGATGCTGGTCAGGGACCAATCCCGCGAGAAAAAAGATTACGTCACCAGCGACATTATTCGTGACAATTTGGGTGCCTTAGGGATTGTTGTCGAGGATACAAAAGCAGGGAGCAGATGGAAGAAAGCATGACGGGAGAAGCAGGAGCCCTTGTGGTAGCAGAGGATGTCAGGCAGGCTGATGAGTTTGGGTTAAACTTGAACACCTTGTCGATGATCGAGCTCGCCTACCTTGGCGATGGTATTTTTGAAATGGCGGCCCGCAATCGTGTCCTGCAGCAGTTCCGGGGGCATAAAATCGCTAAAATCCATCGCGAGGTCGTCAGTTTAGTCAATTGCCACCACCAAGCGGATGCCTTGACGGATATTTTGCCGCTACTGGGAGAGTCGGAGGCTGAGATTGTTCGCCGGGCACGCAATGCCAGCAGCAAGGTGCCTCGCAATGCCAATCCGTCTGATTACAAAAGAGCTACTGCCCTGGAGGCTTTGTTGGGGTATCTGTATCTTCAAGGAGACCAGGTGCGGATGGATTATATCTTGGAGCATTGCTTCAGCAAATAACCGACAGGCGGTTTGCGCTGGAAAGGATGAACTGTCGTTATGAGTAAGGTCAATTTAAAGGTTTCTTTGGTCACCTCGACTCCGGAGCCGGAAAAAGCTATCGCTTTGGCGGCCAAGCTTTGCTACGCTTCTGGCGAAGCCGAGGCGCTTTCAACTTCGGTACACGCCAAAGAGCAGGGTGCGTTTATCGAAAAGCTTGTCCAGATGGGACACTTGTCTCCAATCGAACATGTCTCATTTACGTTCTTGGTTGAAGGAGTTTCCCGTAGCTTGCTTGCTCAAGTAACCCGTCATCGGATTGCTAGCTTTAGTGTGCGCTCGCAGCGGTATGTCAATCATTCATCGGGAGAAGGCGTTTCCTTTGCCTATATCGTACCACCACAAGTTGAAGCATTAGGGGAGCTTTACGAAGCGAAATATGCCGCTCAGATGGCGCAGATCCAGGAATGGTATGATGAGTGGGTCGATGCTCTTGGAGGTAAACGAGAGTCGAGCAACGAGGATGCGCGCTTTATCCTTCCCAATGCCGCCGAAACCAAATTTATGTTGACGATGAATGCCCGGGAGCTCCAGCATTTCTTTCGTTTGCGCTCCTGTCGTCGCGCGCAATGGGAGATCAGGGCTTTGGCTGTCGAGATGTTGCGCATTGTCCGGCAGCTGGCGCCAGAGCTATTCCGTCAGTCGGGGCCAGGCTGCCTCCAAGGGGATTGCCCGGAGGGAGAAATGACTTGCGGGCAAATGCGGGAAGTCAGGGCTTTTTTTAGTAATTTATAATGACGTAGCAGAAAGAGGTGCCAAATGGCAGAAATAGTAACAGGTAAAAATCCCGTCGTCGCCGCCGTGCGAGGGGGGCAGCAAGTCAATGTGATTTATATTGCCGAGGACATCGAAGCTCGCGCTTTGCAGGGATTGGTTGCGGATGCCAAAGAGCAGGGGGCCAAAATCAAGAGAATTCCTCGCGTCAAACTCGATGCGATGGCGCCAGGCGTCAAGCATCAAGGTTTTATTGCCGAGGTTATTCCCTACAATTATTTTGAGCTGGAAGAAGTGATTGCCTTTGCCGAAGCGAGCGGGCAGCCACCCCTGTTGCTTTTGCTGGATGGCGTTCAGGATACGATGAATTTTGGTGCGATTATTCGCAGTGCCGAGGCTTTTGGTTGTCATGGAATCATTATTGGTCGGGATCGCAGCGCACCTGTCAACGATGTTGTGATGCGTTCTTCGGCAGGGGCGGTTTCGTTTATGAAAATCGCGCGAGTAACTAATTTGTCCCATACAGTCAAAATGCTCAAGGAAAAGAATATTTGGGTCACAGGGGCTGAGATGTCCGGAGGAGAAAATTATGCCGCCATCGATTACACTGGGGCTACTGCCCTGATTATCGGGGGGGAAGATCATGGTCTGGGAAGACTTCTGGCTTCTCATTGTGACCATTTAGCCAAGATACCTCTAAGCGGACAAACGCCATCGCTGAATGCTTCGGTGGCGGCGGGTGTTTTTCTCGCCGAGGTTTCGCGTCAGCGTTTGTGCCGTTAATGATTTCTGGATGTTGACTTATTTCCGAATATTCGATTATAATCACGTTACCCACTAATTGAATAAGGACTCTTTCTTGTCTTTTTTGAAAATGCAAAAGGACGGGGGCGAAGCGACAGATGGAAGCATTCAAGGAAAGTTTGTGCGTTTTTTCGACGATGCCGGACGAGCAGATGGTATTGATCGCCAATGAAGGAGATAGCCTGGCGCAAGACTACTTAATCAACAAGTACAGGAATTTTGTCCGTGCAAAGGCGCGGTCTTATTTCTTGGTGGGTGCCGATCATGAGGATATCGTTCAAGAAGGCATGATTGGGCTGTACAAGTCTATCCGCTGTTATCAGGCGGAGAAACTCTCCTCCTTTCGCGCTTTTGCGGATCTCTGTATCACCCGGCAAATTATTACGGCGATTAAGACGGCGACGCGTCAGAAGCATATTCCGTTGAATTCGTATGTCTCTTTGAATAAACCCATGCACGAAGAGGATAGCGAGCGGACTCTAATGGATTTAATCTCTGAGGGAGCCGTTTGCAATCCTGAAGAGCTTTATATCAGCCGGGAAGAATTTCGTGACATTGAAGAGAGAATGAGCGAGGTGCTCAGCGACCTTGAGTGCGAGGTCTTAATGTATTATCTCGATGGCAAATCCTATCAAGAAATTGCCTTAGAGCTTGAGCGCCACATCAAATCCATCGACAATGCTTTGCAGCGAGTCAAGCGAAAATTAGAGAAGTATTTGGGTCATCGCGTCGAGGAAAATTGTTCTTGACGAGACGTTGGTGCGATGTTATACTTTCCGTCGTGACAGTTCGGCAATTTGCCGACTGAAAAGTGGAGGGGTTCCCGAGCGGCCAAAGGGGGCAGACTGTAAATCTGTTGGCGACGCCTTCGAAGGTTCGAATCCTTCTCCCTCCACCACTTATTATGCGGGAGTAGCTCAGTGGCTAGAGCACTAGCCTTCCAAGCTAGGTGTCGCGGGTTCGAATCCCGTTTCCCGCTCCAAATCTATCGCGGGGTGGAGCAGTCTGGTAGCTCGTTGGGCTCATAACCCGAAGGTCGAAGGTTCAAATCCTTCCCCCGCAACCATTGCTCTCTTAGCTCAGCAGGTAGAGCACTTCCATGGTAAGGAAGGGGTCGCCGGTTCGAATCCGGCAGAGAGCTCCAGAATTGGCGGCGTAGCTCAGTTGGCTAGAGCACTCGGTTCATACCCGAGGTGTCAGGGGTTCAAATCCCTTCGCCGCTACCACTTGGTATCACGGTTTCGCATGCCGCGAAACCTTTTTTTTGTGGAGCATGGCACAAGTCGAGGTGCTTTTTAATTGACAACCGGTGGTAGCTGTGCTAAATTATTTCGGTAACCTGATAAAGCTGTCCGCAGTCTGCGGTCTTAAAAATGGAGGGAAAAGCAATGCGTGTAGCCATCACTTTGGCTTGCAGCGAGTGCAAGCGACGTAATTACATCACGACAAAAAACAAAAAAACGACCCCTGACCGGATTGAAATGCAAAAATACTGTAAATGGTGCAAAACACACACAGCACACAAGGAAACAAAATAAGAACAGAGGGTGGATGCGGAAAATGACTTCTGAAGCGAAATCTGGCAAAGTTAATGCCGTGAGCAGGTTTTTTGGTTTTCTCGTCGATGCCAGAGGTGAGCTACGCAAAGTTATCTGGCCAAATCGTAAAACTACTATAAACTATACTTTGGTTGTTTGTGGGTTTGTTGTTGTCGCTACGCTCTTTATCTGGGGTGTGGATATTGTTTTCAGCTATCTGATCGGTTTGGTCGTTAAGTAGAGGTAGGAGGAAAAACCATTGGTAGATGAGAAAATTGACAATTCCGCTGACGTGGACATAGATGCAGATGTGATCAACGATGACCGTCAGTGGTATGTCATCCATACATATTCCGGGTATGAGAACAAGGTCAAAGCGAATCTGGAAAGACGTATCGAGTCCATGGAAATGGAAGGCAAAATATTTCGAGTGCTCGTTCCCATGGAACAGGAATACGAAATCAAAGACGGTAAGAAAAAAATCTCGATGAAAAAAGTATATCCCGGCTATGTTCTGGTCGAAATGATTATGGACGACGATTCTTGGTATGTCGTGCGCAATACGCCTGGCGTTACCGGGTTTGTAGGATCAGGCACTAAACCAGTTTCTCTCAGCGCTCAGGAAGCCGCTTTGATTTTGCGTCGGATGGGTATTTCGGAGCCAGTCCTCAAGATTGATTTTGAAACCGGGCAAAACGTTCGTGTTATCGACGGACCTTTCTCCAACTTTATCGGGATAGTTGAAGAGATTAATCTAGAGCGAGGCAAAGTCCGGGTTCTAGTCTCGATGTTCGGACGTGAAACGCCTGTTGAACTTTCTTTCATGCAGATTGAGAGCATTTGACAATACCGCCGGCAAAGTTGAAGCATTAATTCGTAAACAATCGGCCTCGCCGATGTTTAATAAAGGAAAGCGGAACCCACTTCAAAAAGAAGGAGGTGCAGTTACATGGCAAAAAAAATTAAAGGTTATATCAAGCTTGCTATTGCAGCAGGTAAGGCGACACCAGCTCCGCCTGTTGGCCCGGCTTTAGGCCAGCACGGTGTTAATATCATGCAGTTTTGCAAGGAGTACAACGAACGGACCAGCAAAGATATGGGTCTGATCGTTCCGGTGGTCATTACAGTTTACGAGGATCGCTCTTTCAGCTTTATCACCAAGACTCCCCCAGCATCAGTATTGATCAAAAAAGCAGCGGGCATCGAGACCGGTTCTGGAACTCCGAACTTGACCAAGGCTGGCTCAGTCACGAGCGCTATGGTTCGGACGATTGCCGAAACAAAGATGGAAGACTTAAATGCTGCCAGTGTAGAAGCGGCCATGCGAATGGTTGAGGGGACTGCTCGTAGCATGGGTGTAGAAGTAAAGGGCTAATGCTCAAAATGTGGGAGGAAGCTTTCCGCCATTACCACAAGGAGGTTTTTTAAATGAAACATGGAAAACGTTATGATGAGGCAGCCAAATTAATCGACAAACTCACGATGTATGACCCTGTCGAGGCTGTGGGCCTGGCACAACAAACCGCTAAGGCAAAATTTGATGAGAGCATCGAGGTCGCGATCAAGCTGGGCGTCGATCCTCGACATGCGGATCAACAGCTACGTGGGGCATTGGTTTTACCTCACGGCACTGGCCGTACGATGCGAGTGGCAGTTTTCGCCAAAGGTGACAAGGCCAAGGAAGCTGAAGAAGCTGGCGCTGATTTTGTCGGAGCCGAGGATCTGGTTGAGAAAATTCAAGGTGGTTGGATGGACTTTGATATGGCCGTCGCTACTCCTGATATGATGGGAGTCGTCGGTAAGATTGGGCGGTTGTTGGGACCTAAGGGCTTAATGCCTAATCCCAAGACTGGCACAGTTACTTTTGAAGTCGCTAAGGCTGTCGCTGAGATCAAAGCGGGTAAGATTGAGTATCGTACCGACAAGTTCGGTGGGGTGCACGCTCCTATTGGCAAGAAGTCCTTTTCCCAGGAGCAGCTGGTGGACAATTTCCGTACCTTAATGGATACGATTATTAAAGCCAAGCCTGCCAGTGCCAAAGGACAATATTTGCGCTCTGTTTCAGTTTCTTCGACGATGGGCCCCGGTATCAAGGTCAATGCTCAGAAACTTGCGGAGTTTGCTCGTTCCGGACACTAAATACAAGTAAAAAAATATTTGTTGCCACAGACAGCAGGAACCTTTGGGTTTAAAACACTACTCCTGCCGAGGCACGGTTAAGCGTTTTTGGGCGTTTCTTCCGGCTTCCATGTCTGTGGGGCCGGATTTTCATTTAAAGGAGGTGAGCAAATGGTAAAGGAATTTAAGGTAGAAGAGGTACAGGACATCAAAGCAAAGTTTGATGGTGCCAGAGCTGCGGTTTTGGCAGATTATCGAGGTCTAAATGTTGCCGAAGTAACTCAATTGCGGACGTTGCTGCGCAAGGCTGGTATCGAGTACAAGGTCCTTAAGAATACATTGACCTGGCTGGCCGTTAAGGAATTGGGACTGACTGAGCTTGAACAGTATTTAGCTGGTCCAACCGCTATCGCTTTCGATCGTAATGACCCTGTTGCTCCAGCGAAAATTTTAGCTGAATTCGCGAAGACACATAAAAAGTTGGAGTTAAAAGCTGGTGTTATCGAGGGTAAAGTGGTGGATGCCGCAGGCGTTGAAGCCGTTGCATCTCTCCCATCCCGCGATGTTTTGTTGGCGAAAATGCTGGGTTCGATGAACGCACCTGTCAGTGGTCTGGTCAATGTGTTGTCCGGATTGCCGCGTAACCTTGTGTATGTGCTGGAGGCAGTGCGTAAGCAGAAGGAAGAGGCAGCCTAATAAAATTGTTTAATTAATTGAGGAGGATTTTACAAATGAACAAAGATCAAATTATGGAAGCTATTGAAAGCATGACAGTCCTGGAGCTGGCCGAATTGGTTAAAGCTCTCGAAGAAAAGTTTGGCGTATCGGCCGCTGCCCCCGTTGCTGCCGCTGCCCCTGCCGCCGCTGCTGCAGTTGAGGAAGAGAAGACAGAGTTTGACGTCATTCTCACCAGCGCTGGCGCTCAGAAAATTCAGGTAATCAAGGTTGTTCGCGAGTTGACTGGGCTTGGCCTCAAGGAAGCCAAAGATCTCGTTGATGGAGCTCCTAAGGCGGTCAAGGAAGGCATTGCCAAAGCCGACGCCGATGCTGTTAAGGCAAAGCTTGAAGATGTCGGGGCTGTTGTCGAAGTAAAGTAGTCACATAGGTGTGCTTAAAAACGTCAGCTTAGCTGGCGTTTTTTTTATTGATACTTCTTGACGTAGGTTTGACAAAGTGCTAACATATCTAAATGCAACATTTAATAGGAGTGAATGCGTTATAGCGTCATTCAGTAGCTTTTCAGCTTGGCTATCAGGATGGTAGTGCCTGAGTAAACAGGTATATGGGGTGTCCCTATGCCTGCTTTTAGTGTTCCTGTTGCAGTTTTAACTTCTGCCAGAAGGAGTGAAGTGTTAATGGTCCGTGAGACGAATGTAATACACGAGGAAAGACGAAACTTTGCCCGCATCCGTGAGGTGCTTGCCGTCCCCAACCTGATTGAGGTACAGCTTCAATCTTATCGATGGTTTGTTGAAGAAGGGCTCAGAGAGCTTTTTGAGGACACCATGCCGATCAAAGATTTTAATGAAAAGCTTGTACTGGAATTCGTCGATTACAAACTCGGCGAAGAGAAATTTGATGTACTAGAATGTAAGGAAAGGGATGTAAATTATGCTGCCCCTTTGCGTTTGACAGTCCGCTTGTTAAACAAGGAGACAGGAGAAGTCAAGGAGCAGGAAGTTTTTCTGGGTGATTTTCCATTAATGACGGATAAGGGCACTTTTATTATCAACGGAGCAGAGCGTGTCATTGTCAGTCAGCTTGTACGTTCTCCTGGCGTTTATTTTCATCAGCATCACGGTGAAGCTGGCGGTAAAAAAACCTATGGAGCGACGGTAATTCCTAATCGGGGAGCGTGGCTCGAGTTTGAGACTGATGTCAACGATATTATTTATGTTCGCCTGGACAGGACACGAAAATTACCTGCAACCACTATGTTGCGGGCTATTGGCTTGCCGACGAACGATGATATTATCACTAAGTTTGGCGAGAGTCCTTTTTTAGATGTAACCTTTGAGCGCGATACCTCGACAAATGAAGACGAAGCCCTGATCGAGATTTATAAACGGCTACGCCCGGGTGAGCCCCCGACGGTGGATAGCGCCAAGAGCCTGATCGAAAGCTTGTATTTTGATCCGAGGCGTTATGACCTGGCTAGTGTGGGTCGCTATAAGATTAATAAAAAATTGAATTATAATGATGTTCCGGAAAATTTCAAGTGCTTGACAAAAGAAGATATTATCCGAAGCTTCGCATATTTATTAAAGCTGATGGACGGCGAAGGGACGGCCGATGATATCGATCATTTGGGTAATCGACGCGTTCGCTCTGTGGGTGAGCTACTGCAAAATCAATTCAGGATTGGTCTTGCCCGAATGGAGCGGGTTATCCGCGAGAGAATGACGATTCAAGACGCTGAAAATGTCACGCCACAGAATTTAATTAATATCCGACCAGTTGTCGCGGCGATAAAGGAATTTTTTGGCAGCTCTCAGCTGTCGCAGTTCATGGATCAAACTAACCCGCTGGCTGAACTGACGCACAAGCGTCGCCTCAGCGCCCTCGGCCCTGGTGGCTTGAGTCGGGAACGGGCTGGTTTTGAAGTTCGGGATGTCCACCATTCCCATTATGGTCGAATGTGCCCTATCGAGACTCCAGAAGGGCCCAATATTGGCTTGATCGGCTCTTTGGGCACCTATGCCAGGGTCAATCGCTATGGGTTTATTGAAACTCCTTATCGCAAGGTTGACCAGGCGACGGGTCGAGTTACGGATGAGATTGTCTTTTTAACAGCTGATGAGGAAGATTTATATTCTGTGTGTCAGGCTAACGCACCCCTTGACGATCAGGGATTTTTTGTTACCGATAACGGGATGGTTGTTTCGCGTTTGGGACACGACACTGTTGAGCTGCCAATTGCCAGCATCAAGTATATGGACGTTTCGCCGAAGCAGGTTGTGTCTGTGGCGACAGCATTGATTCCTTTTTTGGAGCATGACGACGCTAACCGGGCTCTGATGGGATCTAACATGCAGCGGCAGGCTGTTCCACTTATCAAGGCAGAGGCGCCTTTGATCGGTACCGGGATGGAGGCTCGGGCAGCACGGGATTCCGGCGCTGTCGTTGTCGCCAAGCGGGCTGGTGAAGTGCGCCGGGTAACTGGGGACAGTATCGAAATCCTTGCCGGCGGCGGTGACAATAAAGATGTTGACCGCTACCGCCTGATTAAATATGCGCGTTCCAACCAAGGCACCTGCTTCAATCAGAAGCCTTTGGTGCGTAAAGGAGACAGTATTAGCCAGGGGCAGGTTATCGCCGACGGTCCTTCAACAGAAAAAGGTGAATTGGCGCTCGGCAAAAATGTTTTGGTTGCCTTTATGCCTTGGGAAGGCTACAACTACGAGGATGCTATTCTGTTATCCAGGCGTGTTGTTCGCGATGATGTGTTTACTTCGATTCACATTGAAGAATACGAAGTTGAAGCTCGCGATACAAAACTTGGTCCCGAAGAAATTACTCGAGATATCCCTAATGTCGGGGAAGAGGCCCTTAAGGACCTAGATGAGTTCGGCATTATCCGCGTTGGGGCAGAGGTCCGCCCAGGTGACATTCTCGTCGGCAAGGTTACGCCTAAGGGTGAGACTGAACTAACGGCAGAGGAAAGATTGCTTCGGGCAATCTTTGGCGAAAAGGCTAGGGAAGTCCGAGATACCTCTTTAATAGTTCCTCACGGTGAATCTGGACAGATCGTCGACGTCAAGGTTTTTGCTCGGGATAGTGGTCACGATCTCAACCCCGGTGTCAATCAGTTGGTCCGGGTGTACATTGCGCAAAAGCGGAAGATTTCCGTTGGTGATAAAATGGCTGGACGCCACGGCAACAAGGGCGTTGTTTCTCGAATAATGCCAGAAGAGGAAATGCCTTTTATGCCTGACGGGACACCCGTCGACATTGTTTTGAATCCGCTGGGAGTTCCTTCGCGGATGAATATCGGGCAGATTCTCGAGACGCATCTGGGATGGGCGGCCAAGGTCCTTGGTTTCCGTGTCGCCACCCCTGTTTTTGATGGCGCTCGTGAATCAGATATCTGGGAGCAACTAGGAAAAGCTGACCTACCGGGGAATGGAAAAACCCGCCTGCGTGACGGGCGGACTGGCGAAGAGTTTGATCACGATATCACAGTAGGCTATGTTTACATGTTAAAGCTGGCCCATTTAGTCGATGACAAGATTCACGCTCGCTCCACTGGACCGTATTCATTGGTCACGCAGCAGCCACTAGGCGGCAAGGCACAGTTTGGCGGACAGAGGTTCGGAGAAATGGAAGTATGGGCGTTGGAAGCCTATGGTGCCGCTTATACATTGCAGGAATTGCTCACGGTCAAGTCGGATGACATTGTTGGACGTGTCAAGACTTACGAGGCAATCGTCAAGGGCGACAATATTCCAGAGCCTGGAGTGCCTGAATCTTTCAAGGTATTGATTAAAGAGCTACAGAGCCTGGCCCTTGATGTCAAAGTTCTATCTGAGGACGATAGGGAAATTGAAATTAAAGAGCTTGACGAAGATGTTTCCCAGGTAGCAAAGGAACTCGGCCTTGACATCAAAGGCATTGACCGCCCCCGAGAGGACGATATCCCACGCAATTTCATTATTACTACTGAGGACATTGAGCTAGGGCCTCAGCCTGAGTTAGACGAGACGGATGAGGTTGAAGAGCATGAAGATGCAGGTTTGGATTTATCTGATTCCCATGACGACGATGAGGTTCTTATCTGATGAAATTGCATTGGTATAGAAGGTCCTCCAAATTAAAAAATGAAGGGAGAGTTTCCTTTGCTAGATGTTAATAATTTTGATCGGATGAGAATTGGCCTCGCTTCGCCAGAAATGATTCGTCAGTGGTCCAGTGGCGAAGTGAAGAAGCCGGAAACTATAAATTATCGCACGTTAAAGCCAGAACGTGAGGGTCTGTTTTGTGAGAAAATCTTTGGGCCGACCAAGGATTGGGAATGCCACTGTGGAAAATATAAGCGAGTTCGTTACAAGGGCATTATTTGCGATCGTTGCGGCGTCGAGGTAACCCGGGCGAAGGTGCGACGAGAACGGTTGGGTCATATCGAGCTTGCTGCGCCGGTGTCACACATCTGGCATTTCAAGGGAATCCCTAGCCGGATGGGATTGCTACTGGATATGTCGCCGCGTAATTTGGAAAAAGTGTTGTATTTTGTCAATTACATCGTCATCGATCCAGGTGACACGCCTTTAGTGACGAAAAATCTTTTGACCGAAAACGAGTATCGCGAGTATACAGAGAAGTACAGCAAGCGTTTTCGCGCGGGCATGGGCGCTGAAGCGATCAAAGAAATCCTCGAAGCAGTTGACCTGGATGAGCTTGCTGTACAGCTCCGCCAGGAGCTGAAAGATGTCGCCGGTCAGCGCAAAATTCGCGCTATTCGTCGACTAGAAGTGGTCGAGGCTTTTAGGCAGTCCGGTAATCATCCGGAGTGGATGATTTTGGACGTGGTCCCTGTTATTCCTCCGGAGCTCCGACCCATGGTGCAGCTGGATGGAGGCAGATTTGCCACATCGGATTTAAATGACTTGTACCGTCGCGTTATCAACCGCAACAATCGTCTTAAGCGATTGCTGGATCTTAATGCGCCGGATATTATTGTTCGCAATGAAAAAAGAATGCTTCAGGAGGCCGTCGATGCCCTGATCGATAACGGTAGGCGCGGCCGTCCCGTGACCGGACCTGGCAACCGCCCCTTAAAGTCGATTAGCGATCTGCTAAAAGGCAAGCAGGGCCGTTTCCGTCAGAATTTGCTGGGGAAACGCGTCGATTATTCCGGGCGATCCGTTATCGTTGTTGGACCAGATCTTAAACTGCATCAATGTGGGTTGCCAAAGGAAATGGCCCTTGAGTTGTTCAAGCCCTTTGTTATGAAACGTCTTGTCAAGGATGGCATTGCTCATAATATCAAAAATGCTAAGCGGATGGTCGAGCGGGTGCGGGATGAGGTTTGGGATGTCCTTGAGGACGTCATCAGCGAGCATCCAGTTATGTTAAACCGTGCCCCGACCTTGCATCGACTTGGAATCCAAGCTTTTGAGCCAGTTTTGGTTGAAGGTCGAGCGATCAAGATTCATCCGATGGTCTGTACAGCGTATAATGCCGATTTTGACGGGGATCAGATGGCAGTCCATGTTCCTCTTTCGACTGAAGCTCAAACCGAAGCTAGATTATTAATGCTGGCTTCGCAAAATATCTTGTCCACAAAAGATGGCCGGCCGATTGCGACGCCAACCCAGGATATGGTTTTGGGCATCTACTATTTGACTCAAGAACTAGTTACTCCCATGGAGAACGTGCGGTTTTTCTCCACTGTTGACGAAGCCGTCGTGGCTTACGAGTATGGTGAAATTAAAATTAATGAGCGCATGATTATTGGAGTCATTGAAAACGGTGTCCGAAATCGTTACTTGTCTTCTTTAGGGCGGATGATTTTCAATGGCCTCGTTGGCGAGGACTTAGGTTTCAAAGAATTGCTGATTGGCCCTCCCATTGAGCGTGGCCTTAACGTTGAAAAGCTTTTTGCGAAGTTTGAGCGACGATTGGCGCTGGATAAAAAAACGATGGGCAAGATTGTCGGAGAAGCTTATCGCCTTAACGGTGCTCCCGGAGCTGCCAAGATTATCGACAAGATGAAGGAAGCTGGTTTCAAGTATGCCACCAAAGGCGGAGTTACAATTGGTATATGCGATATCGTTATTCCGGAGCGAAAGAAAGATATCCTCCGCGAGGCTGATGCCGAAGTAGAGCTGGTCAAGTCTCACTACAACCGTGGTCTTATGACCGATGATGAACGCTACCAAAAAGTGACCGATCGCTGGACAAAGGCAACCGATGATTTGACTGAAGAACTGATGGTTACATTAAAAGAAGACAATCCGGTCTATATGATGGCGACTTCAGGAGCCAGGGGTAACAAGCAGCAGATTCGACAGTTAGCCGGTATGCGCGGATTGATGGCCGATCCATCAGGTCGGATCATTGATTTACCGATTCGAGCAAACTTCAGAGAAGGCCTGACTGTGCTGGAGTACTTTATTTCGACACATGGGGCCCGTAAAGGCCTCGCGGATACGGCTTTGCGGACGGCTGACTCAGGTTACCTGACACGTCGTCTCGTCGATGTATCCCAGGATGTTATCGTGCGCGAAGACGATTGTGGTACGACGGATGGGGCTTTTGTGGCGGATATTCGCGAGGGGCGCCAATTAATCAAGCCGTTGTTTGATCGCATTGTTGGCCGGATTTCGTTAAAAGACGTAGTGCATCCGCAAACTGGTGAAGTAATTGTCCCAGCGGACACCTTTATTGATGAAACTTTGGCGCAGAAAGTCATATTAGCCGAGATTCCCAAAGTGGAGATTCGTTCGGTTATTGCCTGTAAGTCGAAGCATGGTGTGTGCGTCAAGTGCTATGGCCGCAATCTTGCGACTAGTCGCCTAGTCGATGTCGGTGAGGCTGTTGGGATTATCGCGGCCCAGTCCATCGGTGAACCCGGTACCCAGTTGACAATGCGTACTTTCCATACGGGCGGCGTCGCGGGTGACGATATCACCGCAGGGCTGCCGCGAGTCGAGGAGCTTTTCGAGGCGCGCAAACCTAAGGGCAAGGGTATTTTAGCAGAAGCGGCGGGCGAGATTGAGATTGTCGACCTTGACGATAAAAAAGATATTACCATTATCACTGAAGATGGCGAGCGCCGCACGGTCACAGTGCATTATGGCGCGAGGCTAAAAGTTGCTAACGGGGATGTCGTGGTGGCAGGAACTCCTTTGACAGAGGGCTCTCTCGATCCTCACGAGATTCTAAAGTATAGCGGGGTCCGAGCCGTCCAGAGCTACATCCTGCGTGAGGTTCAAAGCGTATACAATCAGCAAGGCGTTGATATCGATGACAAGCATATCGAGGTCATTGTCCGCCAGATGCTACGTAAAATTAAAATCGAAGAAGCTGGCGATACGGCTTTGCTGCCGGGTTCGATGTCGGACATGTTTGTTTTTGCCGATATCAATCAAGCGGTAAGGGATGAAGGTGGCGAGCCTGCCATCGGCGAGCCGGTTCTCCTAGGTGTCAGTAAATCTGCGCTTGCTACGGATTCGTTTTTATCGGCAGCGTCCTTCCAGGAAACGACCAGGGTATTGACGGAAGCTTCGATTAAAGGCAAGGTAGATCAGTTGATTGGGCTAAAAGAAAATGTCATCATCGGTAAACTCATCCCGGCAGGGACGGGGATGGCCAGGTACCGCAAGACCGAAGTTGATGTCACTGAGTAAAAGAATATTGACAACCTAGCATTCAGGTGCTAAAATCATCAAGCGTGCTTTGTTGTCTTATTCCTTGATGGGAAAGTGAAGACATTGGATAAAACGGCAAAAAGCGTAATCGGAATCAATCAGGTAAAGCGGGCAATTGAGGGGAGCAAAGTCTCTTCTGTCTTTTTAGCAAAAGACGTGGATGCCCGTGTGCTCGAGCCGGTGCTGAGGGCTTGCGCATCGATGGGGGTTACTCCCGAGTATGCATGCACAAAATTAGAATTAGGCAAGCGTTTCGGCATTGATGTTGGCGCATCTGCCGTAGCTGTGTGTAAGTAAAGTAAGTAGAATATTAACGATATGGAAGGAGGTGCGCATATGCCGACAATTAACCAGCTGGTGCGCATGGAAAGAGAAAAGATCAAAAAGAAATCGACAGCACCCGCGTTGAAGGAATGCCCACAAAGACGCGGAGTGTGTACGCGTGTTTATACAACGACACCGAAAAAGCCTAATTCAGCTCTACGTAAGGTGGCTCGTGTACGATTATCCAATGGGATTGAAGTAACCTCCTATATCCCTGGTATTGGTCATAACCTGCAGGAACATGCCGTTGTTTTGGTTCGCGGTGGCAGAGTCAAGGATCTACCAGGTGTCAGGTATCATATTGTTCGTGGCGCGTTAGATGCGGCTGGGGTTCAGAACCGCAACCAGAGCCGGTCCAAATATGGCACGAGACGAGCGAAAAAAACTACGAAATAATTTGTATTTTATTAGGAGGTGTACCGAGGATGCCAAGAAAGGGTGCAATCCCCAAGCGTGAAATTTTAGCAGATCCTATCTATAACAGCCTATTGGTTTCGAAGCTGATTAACGGGGTCATGCTGGATGGTAAAAAAGGTCTGGCCTGCCGCGCAGTGTATGGAGCAATGGATATCGTGTCAACGAAGACAGGCAAAGAGCCTTTAGAGATGCTTGAAACCGCTCTAAAGAATATCATGCCGGTTTTAGAAGTAAAGTCTCGGCGTGTTGGTGGGGCAAACTACCAGGTCCCCATCGAAGTTAACACGTTTCGACGTCAGACTTTGGGAATTCGCTGGATGCTCAATTATGCGCGCAACCGTAGTGAACGCACAATTATTGAGCGCTTAGCCGGCGAGATTATGGATGCTGCTAATAACACAGGCGGAGCAGTCAAGAAAAAAGAAGATACACATCGCATGGCTGAGGCAAATAAGGCTTTTGCGCATTATCGCTGGTAATATTTTGTGCAGAGCAGAAATACTGCTCTGCAACCTTTTGCAAATAACTGAAGGGAGTACAGAGTGGCTAGGCAATTTCCATTAGAAAGAACTAGAAATATTGGTATTATGGCGCACATCGACGCTGGCAAGACCACGACGACTGAGCGTATACTGTTTTATACAGGCAAAGTGCACAAAATGGGCGAAGTCCATGATGGTGCAGCGACTATGGATTGGATGGCGCAAGAGCAGGAGCGTGGAATCACGATTACTTCTGCTGCGACGACCTGCCTTTGGGCAAACCATCGTATCAACATTATCGATACGCCCGGACATGTGGACTTTACTGTCGAGGTAGAGCGTTCATTGCGAGTGCTTGATGGGGCAGTAGCTGTCTTTTGTTCAGTAGCTGGTGTTGAGCCACAGTCTGAGACTGTCTGGCGTCAAGCGGACAAGTACCGCGTTCCGAGGCTCGCATATATCAACAAGATGGATCGTACCGGAGCTGATTTTTCCCGAGGAGTCAAAATGATTCAGGAGAAACTGGGCGCTAACCCTGTTCCGATTCAGATTCCGATTGGCTCTGAAGAAAATTTTAAAGGGATCATTGATCTCGTTGAAATGAAGGCGACAATTTATACCGACGATCTTGGCACTACAAGCGACACAGCTGAAATCCCGGCAGATCTTCTGGGATATGCAGAGGAAATGCACCAAAAAATGATCGACTTGGTTGCCGAGTATGACGAAGCAATCATGGAAAAATACCTGGAGGGCGAGACTTTAACACCTGCTGAAATTATGACTTTGCTTCGTAAGGCAACCCTGGCTGTTAAAATTGTCCCGGTTATCTGTGGGTCCTCCTTCAAGAACAAAGGAGTTCAGCCGTTATTGGATGCAGTTATCAATTATCTGCCGGCACCGACGGACATTCCACCGATTGCAGGCGTTAATCCCGATTCAGGTGACGCCGATGAGCGCAAGCCGTCCGATGAGGAACCTTTTGCTGCGCTGGCCTTTAAAATCATGGCGGATCCATTTGTTGGCAAGCTGACCTTTTTCCGGGTTTATTCGGGTCGGATGGACGCTGGTTCTTATGTTTATAACTCGACCAAGGGCCATAAGGAGCGGGTGGGCCGCATTTTGCAGATGCACGCTAATCATCGCGAAGAAATCAAAGAAGTATGCTCCGGTGATATTGCCGCCGCAGTTGGTTTTAAGAACACGACTACCGGTGACACCTTGTGTGACTCAAACAAATTGATTGTGCTAGAATCGATGGTCTTCCCTGAGCCTGTTATCGACGTCGCGATTGAGCCTAAGACCAAGCAGGATCAGGATAAGATGTCAATTGCGCTGGTCAAGCTTTCGGAAGAAGATCCGACTTTTCGTGTCAAGACCGATGAGGAAACGGGACAAACCATTATTTCGGGCATGGGCGAGTTGCACCTTGAGATAATTGTGGACCGCATGTTAAGGGAGTTTAAGGTCGAAGCAAACGTTGGCAAACCACAGGTTGCCTACAAAGAGACCATTCGCAAGGCTGCTAAGGCCGAAGGCAAGTTTGTTCGTCAGAGCGGTGGGCGCGGTCAATACGGCCACGTTTATCTTGAGGTCGAGCCTAATGAAGCCGGAGCCGGCTTTGAATTTATCAACAAGATTGTCGGTGGTGTCGTACCTAAGGAATACATTGGTCCCGTCGAAGAGGGGATCAAGGAAGCTTTAACCAGCGGTATTTTGGCCGGATATGAAGTCCTCGATATCAAGGTAAAATTGTATGATGGATCCTATCATGATGTCGATTCATCGGAGATGGCCTTTAAGATAGCTGGTTCGATGGGCATCAAGGCCGCGATGGCCAAGGCTTCTCCAGTAATTTTAGAGCCGATCATGGCAGTCGAAGTCATTGTTCCCGAGGATTACATGGGTGATGTCATTGGCGATCTTAACTCTCGACGCGGTCGCATTGAGGGGATGGATAATCACCTCGGTAGTCAGACAATCAAATCTTTCGTTCCCCTTTCGGAAATGTTCGGTTATGCGACGGATCTTAGGTCCAAGACCCAGGGACGTGGCACGTACGTTATGCAGTTTGCACAATTTGAGGATGCGCCTAAAAACGTCGCAGAGGCAATTGTCGCTAAAGCCCAAGGAAAATAACCATCTTTTGGTGGTTGTTGATAAAGTATTCAATTCAAAGGAGGATAAAAAATGGCAAAGCAAAAGTTTGAAAGGACCAAGCCGCACGTAAATATCGGAACTATCGGTCACGTTGATCATGGCAAGACAACTCTTACCGCGGCGATCACTTCG
>CAZWXO010000002.1:18632-29652 GCA_964637885.1 uncultured bacterium | reverse complement strand
TTTTGCATGTAAATTGAAGAAATCACAAATAGGTTTTATCCAAATCAGGTGGCGCAACGTTTACAGCTTACGATCAGATTGACAAAGCTCCAGAGGAAAAAGAGAGAGGTATTACAATTAATACCGCCCATGTTGAGTACGAGACATCCAAGCGTCACTATGCTCATGTGGATTGCCCAGGCCATGCCGATTATGTCAAGAACATGATTACCGGTGCTGCTCAGATGGACGGAGCGATTCTCGTCGTGTCCGCATCCGATGGTCCAATGCCTCAGACTCGCGAGCATATTTTGCTTGCCCGTCAGGTTGGCGTTCCTTACATCGTCGTATTTCTAAACAAGTGCGACATGGTCGATGATCCGGAACTTCTTGAGCTTGTAGAACTTGAAGTTCGCGAACTTTTGAGTTTCTACGAATTCGCTGGTGATGACATTCCGATTATCCGTGGTTCAGCTCTAAAGGCCCTTGAGTGTGGCTGTGGCGAGCGTGAATGCGATGCTTGCAGACCTATCTGGGAATTGATGGATGCTGTTGACGAGTACATTCCGACACCGGAACGACCTGTCGACCTTCCCTTCCTAATGCCTATCGAAGACGTGTTCACGATTACTGGTCGCGGAACTGTTGTTACCGGTCGTGTCGAGCGTGGTATCGTTAAGGTGCAGGACGAAGTTCACATCGTTGGTTTGGCCGATAGTGTGCGCAAGACTGTCGTTACGGGCGTCGAAATGTTCCGTAAGCTTCTTGATCAAGCGCAGGCTGGCGACAACGTCGGTGTATTGCTTCGTGGTATTGATCGCACTGATGTTGAGCGTGGGCAGGTTTTAGCAAAGCCAAATTCGATTAACCCGCACACGAATTTTGCTGCTCAGATTTATGTTTTGACCCGGGAAGAAGGTGGACGTCATAAGCCTTTCCATGATGGCTATCGCCCGCAGTTCTATTTCCGCACAACAGACGTAACCGGTGTCATCAAATTGCCAGAAGGCACTGAGATGGTTATGCCTGGGGATCACGTTAACATGCAGATTGAATTGATCAGCCCGATTGCTATCGAAGAAGGTTTGCGTTTTGCTATCCGTGAGGGTGGACGCACTGTTGGTGCTGGAGCCGTTACTGGGATTACACAGTAATATCATGTTTAGGAGGGCAGCAACTGCCCTCCTAAAAAATGCTCGGTTTGCGATGAGGCGGGAGGTTGCCTGCCAGGCAGGGTAATTTCCGCTGAGAATTGTCTGTTTGAGAAACAGGCGTAAAAGGAGGAAGATTTATGTCAGCAGATAGGATAAGAATTAAGCTTAAAGCATACGATCACAAAGTTTTAGATCAATCGGCTCTTAAAATCGTTGAAACTGCAAAGCGCAACGGGGCAATGGTCACCGGACCAATCCCTTTGCCGACTGAAAAAGAAGTCTACACGATTCTGCGCTCGCCGCATGTCAACAAAGATTCCCGTGAGCAGTTTGAAATTAGGACGCATAAGCGTCTTATAGATATTATCGATCCCGCCCCCAAGACTGTCGACGCGTTGATGCACCTGGATTTACCGTCGGGCGTGGACATCGAGATTAAGCTATAGAAAGTGTCGCGTGAGGAGGTGTCACAGTGGGAAAAGGAATAATTGGGAAAAAAATAGGGATGACCCAGATTTTTGTCGAAGATGGCAGAATCATTCCCGTTACAGTTATAGAAGCAGGGCCATGTAAAGTGTCCCAGATCAGGACAGAAGAAAAAGATGGGTATGTTGCGCTGCAGCTGGCCTATGGTGAGGTTGCCGCAAAAAGGCTAACCAAGCCGGAAAATGGTCATTTGGCGAAAAATGATATTGCTCCCCATAAATATTTGCGTGAATTTGACTATGATGGTTCCAGTGATTATCAAATTGGACAGGAAATCAAAGTTGATCTTTTCGCTGAAGGGGACATAGTGGATGTGGCTGGTACATCCAAAGGTAAAGGTTTTACTGGAATGACCAAACGTGGATCGAGACGAGGACCGACTGCTCACGGTTCAAAGTATCACCGTCGCGTTGGTTCTCTAGGGGCAAAAGGTCCCGCTCGCGTATTTAAAGGCCGCAAGTTGCCAAAACGAATGGGTACCGATAGAGTGACTATCAAGAATCTAGAAGTTGTCAAGGTCGATTTAGAGCGCAATCTGCTCTTGGTTAAGGGAGCAATTCCCGGACCGAACCGCGGGCTTGTTACCGTCAGCGCTGCTGTCGGTCGCGGCAAGTAACCCCAGAAAGGAGGAATTATGAGATGCCAAGTGCACCAGTTTTAGATATTAATGGCCAGGAAGTCGGCAGTATTGAATTAAGCGACAAAGTCTTCGCATCTGAAGTCAACACCGGCCTAATGCATCAGGCAGTGGTCAGATATTTGGCCAACCAGCGAACAGGTACCCATCAGACAAAAAATCGCGCTGCTGTTAGTGGCGGTGGGAAAAAGCCATGGAGGCAAAAGGGCACTGGTCGGGCGCGTGCCGGATCGACTCGTTCTCCCATCTGGAAGGGTGGCGGAGTAGTCTTTGGGCCTGTTACCCGTGACCATGGTTTGCGCATGCCTGTTAAGATGAGGCGAGCAGCCGTTCGCTCCGCCTTTAGTTCCAAATTTGCCAATGGTGAGATTACCATTCTCGACAGCATGTCGTTTGAAGCACCCAAGACCAAGCAAATGATGAGCGTGCTGGAAAATTTAAAAATTGATCGTCGGGCCATTATTTTGTTGCCCGAGCAGGATATGAACATCATCAAATCAGCGAGCAATATTCCTGGAATCGAGACGATCCTGGCAACTGAGATCAATACATATCAATTACTCTTGCATGACAGAGTCGTAATTTTAAAAGATGCTGTCGCCAAGGTAGAGGAGGTGCTGGTTTAATGTTTGCGCACGATATAATCGTCAAACCAGTCATTACTGAGAAAAGCATGGAAATGATGGGGGAGAACAAGTTCACCTTTATTGTTCATCGAAGTGCGAATAAGGTTCAAATCAGGAAAGCTGTCGAAGAGATTTTTAAAATCAATGTGGTGTCTGTAAACACAATGAATATGCGTGGAAAATCCCGTCGAGTCGGTGTCCACGTAGGTCGTCGATCCGATTGGAAAAAGGCGATTGTCAAGATTGCCGATGGACAACGTATCGATTTTTTTGAAGGAATGTAATTCCACTGCTTGTGGTAAGGAGGGGTTCTAATTGGCAGTCAAGAAATTTAAGCCGACGTCGCCAGGGGTAAGGCAAATGACCGTGGCGGATTTTTCTGAATTAACCAAGAAAAAACCAGAAAAATCATTATTGCGTCCGCTCATTAGCAAGGCTGGACGAAACAACAATGGCCGTATCACTGTCCGTCACCAGGGCGCCGGACATAAGAGAAGGTATCGCCTAATCGATTTTAAGCGTATTAAGGACGGAGTTGTGGCGACGGTCAACGCTATCGAGTATGATCCTAATCGTACCAGCTATATTGCCCTTTTGTTTTATACAGATGGCGATAAACGCTATATCCTGGCACCCAATGGCCTAAAAGTCGGGGATCAGGTTGTTTCAGGTCCGGAAGCTGACATCAAGGTTGGGAATTGCTTGCCCTTGCGCAACATTCCCGTAGGCTCGGTTATTCATAATATCGAATTGAAGATTGGCAAAGGCGGACAAATTGTGCGTTCTGCTGGCGCTTCTGCGCAGCTAATGGCCAAAGAAGGCAAATATGCCCAGGTACGTCTACCTTCGTCAGAAGTCAGACTCGTTCATCTCGATTGTCGCGCAACGCTCGGACAAGTGGGTAATATCGAACATGAGAATATCACCATTGGTAAGGCCGGCCGGTCCAGATGGATGGGTAAGCGCCCGACTGTCCGCGGTGTCGTCATGAATCCATGCGATCATCCGCATGGTGGTGGTGAAGGACGTTCGCCTATCGGCCGCAAGAGTCCTGTCACCCCTTGGGGCAAACCGACTCTCGGCTACAAGACACGCAAGAAGAAAAACCCCAACGACAAGTTTATTGTTCGTCGTCGTAAAAAGTAGCCAGTATATGGTTTAAAGGAGGCTTCAGTGTTCAGATGGCTAGATCATTAAAAAAAGGTCCTTACACGGACGAAAAATTATTATCTCGAGTTGAAGAGATGAACGAAAAGAGCGAGAAGCGCGTTCTTAAGACTTGGTCACGTCGCTCGACCATTTTTCCGCAGATGGTAGGTCACACTATTGCGGTTCACGATGGCAGAAAGCACGTTCCTGTATACGTAACTGAAGATATGGTCGGGCACAAGCTTGGAGAATTTGCTCCTACACGCACGTATCGCGGCCATGGTAACAATACTGAGCGTTCAGTATCCCTGAAGTAGAGAAAGGGAGGAGACAAAATGGAAGCAAGAGCAATAGCGAAATTTGTGCGCGTTTCTCCCTTCAGGACTAGAAAGGTCATGAATCTTGTCCGGGGGAAGAACGTCGACGAGGCATTAGCGATTCTGCGATTTACGCCATCCAAAGCATCTGGCGTGATTATCAAAGTGATTAAATCCGCCATGGCCAATGCGGAGCACAATTTCGACATGAATACTAACCGGTTGTTTGTCGCGGAATCTTTTGTGGACGAGGGTCCGACAATGAAGAGAATTAGCCCTCGCGCTCAAGGTCGCGCCGATCGCATCAGAAAAAGATCCAGTCATATTACTGTAGTTCTAAAACAGCGTTAGGCAAACTGAAGGGAGGGCTATTTTTGGGACAGAAGGTTTCACCCATAGGGTTAAGAGTAGGAATTATTCGTGATTGGGATTCTCGTTGGTATGCCGAAAAAAAGGATTATGCCAACAATCTCGTCGAGGATCATAAGGTTCGGAAGTTTATCAAGAACAGACTTTATCTAGCAGGGATTTCCCGAATTGAGATTGAGCGTGCTGATAATCGCATTAAGCTTGGGATTCACACTGCCAAACCTGGTATCGTGATTGGACGTCAGGGAGCGGGCATCGAACTGATCCGTAAAGATGTCGCAGCGCTGACTGGCAAGCAAGTTCAAGTAAACATTATTGAAATTAAGGTACCGGAGCGAGACGCTCAGATTGTTGCAGAAAATGTTGCCCAGCAGTTGGAAAAGCGGACAGCTTTTCGTCGAGCAATGAAGCAGGCCGTTTCGCGTTCAATGAAGATGGGCGCACAGGGTGTGCGTATCGCTTGTAGTGGTCGCTTGGCGGGTGCTGAAATTGCCCGGGGCGAGTGGTATTTGGAAGGAAAGGTACCCCTGCATACCTTGCGTGCTGATATTGATTATGGGTTTGCTGAGGCAAATACAACCTATGGCAAAATTGGCGTAAAGGTATGGATATACAAGGGGGAGGTCCTGCCGGATACTCAGCGTGAAGCCGTTGCCGCTGGCAGGAAGGGGGATGGCAAGCATGTTAATGCCGAAACGCGTTAAACATCGGAAAGTTCATAGAGGAAAAATGCGTGGGCGTGCTAAGGGTGGTGCAACCATTGCTTATGGTGATTATGGGCTTGAGGCTCTTGAGGCATCCTGGATAACATCGCGACAGATTGAGTCAGCCCGTATTGCGATGACGCGTTACATGAAACGTGGTGGCCGCGTCTGGATTAAGATTTTCCCGGATAAACCTGTTACTAAAAAACCAGCCGAAACCCGCATGGGTAGTGGTAAAGGTTCTCCTGAATACTGGGTAGCGGTTGTAAAACCGGGTAGAATTATGTTTGAAGTCGCTGGGGTAAGCGAAGAAATCGCTAAGGAGGCACTTCGACTTGCGGCACACAAGTTGCCGGTAAAGACAAAATTCGTCAAACGTAACGAGATGGGCGGTGAGGCGCATGAAGGCTAAGGAAGTACGTGATATGACTGATCAGGAATTGGAACAGAAAGTCAAAGATTTTAAAGCAGAACTCTTTAACCTTCGTTTCCAGTCTGCAACTGGTCAGCTTGAGAATCCGATGCGAATAAAAGAAGTCAAAAAAAGTTTTGCCCGCGTCATGACGATCATGCGTGAGCGACAGTTGGCACAGAGCAAATAAACTGTCATAGGAAGGGGGAAGCAGTTGTGTCGGAAAGAGGACAGCGAAAGTTTCGGATAGGCTTGGTCGTTAGCGACAAGATGGATAAGACAGCGGTTGTAAAAGTTGAAACCCTTGTTGAGCATCCATTGTATAAAAAGCGTATCAAACGCAGCAAGAAATTCAAGGCGCATGACGAAGGAAATACATGCACTATTGGAGATAAAGTTAAAATGGTGGAAACCAGGCCGCTTAGCAAGGACAAACGATGGAGAGTCGTGGAGATTCTTGAGAAAGCCAAATAGGCCCAGGTGACCCTGTGCGAAAGGAGGGACCGGTATGATTCAGGTCCAGACAATGGTAAAAGGAGCCGACAACACCGGGGCAAAAAAAATGATGTGTATCAAGGTCCTTGGTGGCTCGCGCCGCAGATATGCTTCGATTGGTGACATAATTGTGTGTGCAGTCAAGGAGGCCTCCCCTAATAGTGCCGTAAAAAAAGGTGATGTGGTGAAAGCGGTTGTCGTCCGCACTAAAAAAGAAGTGCGACGTGCTGACGGATCCTATATCCGCTTTGATGATAACTCTGCAGTCGTCATCAATGAAGCCAAAGATCCACGAGGGACACGCATTTTTGGCCCCGTCGCCCGTGAACTCAGGGAAAAGAAATTTATGAAAATTGTTTCCCTCGCACCTGAAGTTTTATAGAGATGGGGGTATAGATCAGGATGTCTGAGAAAAAAACACTTCGAACCGGCTTAAAAAAAGGTGACACAGTCATTGTCCTGGCCGGTAAGGACAAAGGTAAAAAAGGTAAAATACTTAGTATCATGCACGATGATTCCCGCTCGATAGTCGAACGTGTGAATGTAGTTAAAAAACACAACAAACCGAACCGTAAACTAAAGCAAGCTGGAATTATCGACATTGAAGCACCGATTAATAACTCCAATTTAATGGTGGTTTGTGGGAAATGCAGCAAGCCGACCCGAATCGGTAGAAAAATTCAAGACGATAAGACGAAAGTCAGAGTCTGTAAAAAATGCGGAGCGGATATCGATTAAGGCCGGGGAAAGGAGAAGTTGTAGAATGGCTAGACTTAAAGAAACTTTTAAAAAAGAAATTGCCCCGGCGATGATGAAGCGTTTTACCTACGACAGTGTTATGCAGATTCCGAGATTGGAAAAAATTGTAGTCAACATGGGTGTCGGGGAAGCGATTCAAGATGCTAAGGCATTAGACGGCGCAGTACTGGATATGACAACTATTACGGGTCAAAAACCGATTGTGACTAAAGCCAAAAAATCTATAGCCACGTTTAAACTGCGTGAAGGCATGTCTATCGGTTGCAAGGTTACTCTTCGTGGCGAGAGAATGTATGAGTTCCTCGATCGCCTCGTGAATGTTACGTTGCCGCGCATCCGTGATTTCTCGGGTATTTCGGCCAACGGTTTTGATGGTCGGGGGAATTATAATCTGGGCTTAAAGGAACAGCTTATTTTCCCGGAAATTGATTACGATAAAGTTGATCGTACCCGAGGGATGGATATTGCAATCGTTACTACGGCACTGACCGATGAAGAAGCTAAGGAATTACTTGCTCTTTTCGGGATGCCGTTTAAGAAGTGAGACGGAGGAGTAGTTAATGGCAACCAAAGCTATGATAAACAAAGCCAACCGGACTCCAAAATTTTCGGCGCGTAAAGTCAACAGGTGCCGGATATGCGGTCGTCCACACTCAGTTCTAAGAAAATTTGGTATATGCAGAATTTGTTTCCGTGAGCTTGCCTACAAGGGCCAGATACCTGGTCTCACCAAGGCCAGCTGGTGAATATGGCGGTTCGAAGGGAGGTAAAATAATGAGTATGACAGATCCAATTGCGGATATGCTAACACGTATTCGTAATGCCAACAAAATGCGGCATGAAAAAATTGATGTTCCTGCTTCAAGAATGAAAAAATCGATTGCGACGATTCTGCAGGAAGAGGGCTATATTAAAAGCTTTGAAGTTATCAGCGATGATAAACAGGGTGTTATTCGTATTTCGATGAAATATGGTGCCAACAAAGAAAAAGTAATTGCCGGAATAAAGCGGATTAGTAAACCTGGTTTACGCGTTTACGCCGGTAAGGAAGACATTCCAAGAGTTTTAGGTGGAATGGGAATTGCGATTCTTTCGACTTCCAGTGGGATAATGACTGATAAGAAAGCTAGAACAGATGGTGTCGGCGGAGAAGTTCTCTGCTTTGTCTGGTAACAGTAGATAGGAGGTGCGCAAATGTCACGAATTGGTACGAAGCCTGTTACTGTTCCGGGTAATGTTGAGGTCAAAATTGAGAATAATTTTATTTCAGTTAAGGGCCCCAAGGGAGCTTTAAGCAGGCAGTTTCATAAAGATGTGATCTTTGAGCGCAATGACGGTGAAATACTTGTCAAGCGCCCAAGTGAGAACAAAGAACATCGTTCCTTGCATGGTTTATCCCGTTCCTTGCTTGCCAACATGGTTGAAGGAGTAACTAATGGGTACACCAAGGTTCTCGAAATCAACGGTGTTGGTTATAAGGCACAGTTGCAGGGTGAAAAATTAGTTTTGGCAATGGGCTATTCCCATCCAGTGGAATTTGATGATATTGATGGGATCAGCTTTGAAGTTGAAAACAACAAAGTTAAGGTCATGGGAATTGACAAAGAAAAAGTTGGTCAGATTGCTGCGGTTGTACGCGGAGTTCGTCCGGTCGAGCCTTATAAAGGCAAGGGAATCCGGTACGAGGGCGAGCGTGTCATTCGTAAAGCGGGTAAGGCTGGTAAGAAATAAAGCTTCGGGCTTGGCGAAGGGAGTGTATAAAAGTTGTTTAAGCGAGTTGACCGAGAAAAAGCTAGGGCGCGTCGTAAGATGCACATCAGAAAAAAAGTGTATGGCTTTACAGAACGTCCTAGGTTATGCGTTTTTCGCAGTGCAAATCATATTTATGCGCAAATCATCGATGATGATAAGGGTGTGACATTGGCTAGTGCTTCTAGTCTGGATAAAGAAATTAAAGGGCAGATCAAAACCGGTGGCAACAAAGAAGCAGCAAAGCTGGTCGGAGCGCGCATCGCCCAGAGTGCAACTTCAAATGGTATCAAAAAAGTAATCTTTGATCGTAACGGATTTCTGTACCACGGCAGGGTCCAGGTTTTAGCAGATGCAGCCCGTGAAAATGGGTTGGAATTTTAAGGTTTGTAAAAAGGAGGTACACACATGGAGCGACTAAACCCTGCAAAAATGGACATAACTGAAAAAGTTGTTCATATAAATAGGGTTGCGAAAGTTGTCAAGGGCGGAAGACGCTTTAGCTTTAGTGCTTTGGTCGTCGTCGGTGACGGTCAGGGACACGTTGGAGCAGGACTTGGCAAGGCAACAGAAGTACCCGAAGCTATTCGCAAGGGCATTGAAGATGCAAAGAAGAATATGATCAGTGTTCCGATTGTCAATAGTAGTATCCCGCATCAAATCATCGGGGAATCGAATTCGGGACGAGTTATGCTCAAGCCAGCTGTTGAGGGTACCGGTGTTATTGCCGGTGGGCCTGTGCGTGCTGTGTTGGAGTTGGCTGGTGTAAAAAATATTTTGACGAAATCCTTAGGTTCTGCTAACCAGAAAAATGTTGTCGATGCTACTATCAATGGCCTTAAGAACCTTGTTCAGGCCGAAGACGTTGCAAAAAAACGCGGCATATCTGTTGAGCAACTGCTGGGTTAGGAGGTTAACGGTAATGGCTAAACTATCAATCAAGTTGATTAAGAGTCCGATTCGTTGCCAAGCCAAGCATCGTGTGACTGTAAAGTCCTTGGGATTGCGTAAGATGAATCAGACGGTTGTGCACGACGATAGCCCCGCTATTCGGGGAATGATTAATAAGGTCTCCTACCTGCTGCAGGTGGAAGAGACGGTTTAACAAGGAGGTCTTTTAATGAGGCTACATGAACTTGTTCCTAACGAAGGGGCAAAAAAAGAACCAAAACGCATCGGTCGCGGAATAGGTTCTGGAACAGGCAAAACAGCTGCCAAAGGCCATAAAGGCCAGAAATCTCGTTCCGGTGGGGTCAAGGGTCCTGGATTCGAGGGCGGACAGATGCCGTTGCAGCGTCGACTTCCTAAGCGCGGCTTTAGTAACTGTCCTTTTAAAAAGGAATTTACAGTGGTAAATGTATCAAGTTTTAATATTTTTGATGCAGGGACAACGGTGACGCCGGAAGATCTGCTCGCTAAAAGAATAATCAGTCAGGTTGCTAAAAATGGTATCAAGGTTCTAGGGCATGGTGAGCTTGCCAAAGGCGTCACTGTCAAGGCCCACGGTTTTACAAAAACCGCCGTAGAAAAGATAGCCGCTGCTGGCGGCAAAACTGAGGTGATCTGAGTTGCTCGGAGTCATTCAGAACGCATGGAAAGTAGTGGGGCTACGTAAGCGTATCCTGTTCACTATGGCTATGTTTATAATTTATCGTCTGGGTGCGCATATCCCAATGCCAGGAATCAACGCTGCCCGTATGCAGGATTTGATGAGTCAAGGAGGGATTCTTGGCTATTTGGATCTTTTTTCGGGCGGCGCTTTGGCGCGATTTTCTATTTTAGCATTGGGTATTACTCCCTATATTAACTCTTCAATCGTTATGCAACTCCTAACGATGGTTATTCCATCCTGGGAGCATTGGCGGAAAGAGGAAGAGGGCCGTCGTAAGCTCAAAAAATATACCCGCTACGGCACTGTTTTCTTTGCCGGAGTCCAGGCCGTCGGTATGAGCGTCTGGCTTTCGCGAAACAACGCCCTTGAATTTAACGGTATTCCGCAAATCATCGCAGTCATTATCACGATGACAACGGGAACAATCTTTTTAATGTGGATTGGTGAACTGATTTCGGACAAGGGTATCGGAAACGGTATTTCCTTGCTGATTTTTGCTTCGATCGTTTCCCGGGGCCCCGCAGGGATAACAGGGACAATCGGATTGCTTCGTGCTGGCACTGTAACTATCT
>CAZWXO010000002.1:11177-18622 GCA_964637885.1 uncultured bacterium | reverse complement strand
TAATGTTTTAATCTTTGTTGCGATTGCGGCAGCTGTTATCTACATGATAGTTAAAACCAACGAAGCCCAGCGCCGGATACCCGTTCAGTATGCAAAACGTCAAGTTGGCAGGAAGATGTTTGGGGGACAGACTACTTTTATCCCAGTCAAGTTAAACCCGGCTGGAGTTATTCCAGTTATTTTTGCATCCTCCATTTTGCTGTTCCCGACAACGGTAACACAATTCTTTCCGGCTTCGGCTGTCAGTGTCTTTTTAGCCCAGTGGATGGGGCCTAACACACCACTATACATGGTGCTGTATGCGCTGTTGATTATCTTTTTCGTTTATTTTTACACGATGGTCACATTCAATGCAAATGACGTTGCAGACAACATCAAAAAGAACGGTGGCTTTGTTCCGGGCATCAGGCCGGGCCTGCACACCGCCGAATACATTCAGCACATTTTGAACAGAACTCTTTTGTGGGGTGCGCTATTCTTGGCTGTGATAGCTGTCATGCCAGATTTTGTCATGTCGCTAACAAAAATATCTAGCTTCCAGTTTGGCGGCACGTCATTGCTGATCGTGGTCGGTGTGGCGCTCGATACAATGAAGCAGATGGAATCCCAGCTGCTGATGCGTCACTATCAAGGTTTCTTGAACAAGTAGGAGTGAGTCGAGATGCAGATAATTTTATTAGGGCCTCCCGGAGCAGGCAAGGGGACACAGGCTGAGTTCATCGCGAAGAAGTTTTCTATTCCGCATATTTCAACGGGTGATATTTTTCGTGCAGCAGTAAAAGACGGAACAGCAATGGGCATTAAAGCTAAAGAATACATGGACAAGGGAGCCCTGGTGCCTGATGATGTCGTGGTTGGTATTGTTCAGGCGAGGCTTATGGCTCCGGATTGCGCTAAAGGTTTTTTGCTGGACGGCTTCCCTAGGACAGTGGTTCAGGCTAGCGCACTCAAGTCTTCCCTCGCAATGGTGGGAAGGTATATCGATGCAGCTGTGTTGATCGATGTTCCAAAAGAAGCGCTGGTGGAAAGACTTACAGGGCGGCGCCTGTGTCGCAACTGTGGGACTATCTACCATGTTGGCGCAAATCCATCAAAGACCGCAGGGCTGTGCGACAAGTGCGGAGGAGAAACGTATCAGCGAGACGATGACACTGTTGAAACCGTTGGTCGCCGTTTAGATGTCTATACAAATGAGACAGCACCCTTAATTGATTATTTTCAAGACGATAAAAGCCTCATCAAGATAAATGGCTTGCAAAGCATGGAAAAAGTCACAATGGATATTGTCGATGCCTTGCAAAAATTGGTTTAGCGATGATTGTAATCAAATCTGATTCCGAGATTGCCCGGATGCGAGCTGCTGGTAAAATTGTCCGTGGCGCTTTAGATCTTGCCAAAGGGATGATTCGGCCAGGGGTATATACTATGGAAATTGACCAGGCCGTCGAGGATTATATTAAAGCAAAAAACGCTATTCCCTCTTTTAAGGGCTATGGCGGGTTCCCAGGCAGTGCCTGTATTTCTCTTAATGATGAAGTTGTCCACGGCATCCCTTCCCTGCAGCGTGAGCTGCAGGAAGGTGATATCGTCGGAGTTGATATTGGGGCGATTATTGACGGTTTTCATGGAGATGCAGCGGAAACCTACCCGGTAGGAGTAATTGAGGAAAAGGTAGGTCGCCTTCTAGAGACGACTTCCCAGTCCTTAATGCTCGGGATTAGTGCTGCTATCGTCGGCAATCGTATTTCCGATATCTCGTGGGCAGTGCAATCTCATGCTCAAGGTCGAGGTTTTTCTGTGGTCGAAAGCTTTGTCGGTCATGGGATCGGTAAGGAAATGCACGAAGACCCTCCAGTTCCAAACTTCGGCAAGCCAGGTCGTGGGCCGAAATTGCGCACTGGGATGACTCTAGCAATAGAGCCGATGTTGAATATGGGTGGCTATGAGGTATATGTTATGCCGGATAAATGGACAGTTAAGACCAGCGATGGATCATTATCCGCGCATTTTGAGCACACTATCGCGATCACTGAGAACGGCCCCGAGATATTAACGATTTGATCAGGGAAGTGCAAATGCTTCCACGATGCGAAGTCGGCCAAGTAGTGGCATCGATACAGGGGCGCGACCAGGGAAGCTATTATGTCGTAATTGGTGTGCAGGATGATCGATATATATGGATGGCGGATGGACGTCATTTTACTTGCCGTAAGGCAAAGAAGAAAAACCGCCGTCATGTTACGATTCATTCGGATGTGAGTTCGTTGCTATCTGAGAAGTTGAAGCTAGGCGTTGAACTATCTGATAACGATGTCAGAGCTGCTATAAATGCGTTGGTTAGGAAATGATGTAGTGATTATTTGACAGCCTTTGGTTGTCAGTAATCAAAAGTCGTTGAGGAGGATTGTCTAAGGCATGACGAAAGAGGATATTATTGAAGTCGAAGGTAAAGTTATCGAACCGCTGCCAAACGCGATGTTTCGTGTGGAATTGGCAAACGGGCATCGAATCTTAGCCCATGTTTCCGGTAAGATCAGGATGAATTTCATTAGAATTTTGCCAGGAGATAAAGTCACAATCGAACTATCTCCGTATGATTTAACTCGCGGAAGGATAACGTACCGTTTTAAGTAGGAAAAGGGCTACAATTGTGTTATTATATATAGATGGCGCGGGGAGGAGGAAGCAGGATGAAAGTTAGGCCTTCAGTAAAGCCGATGTGCGAAAAATGCAAGGTCATTAAACGCGAAGGCAAAGTAATGGTAATCTGTCAAAATCCGAAACATAAGCAGAAGCAGGGTTAAATTATTACACCGCGGCTGAGGCTGCAAATGTGTGGCCGGTGTAAATGGTATGAGTACTGCAAAGCTTGAGTAAATATTGATTAATATTAGGAGGGGTGTATATGGCTCGTATTGCAGGTGTGGACCTGCCACGCGAGAAGCGTGTCGAAATCGGCTTGACATATATCTTTGGGATTGGTCAACCGACTGCAAAAAAACTATTAGCGAAAACTGGTATTAGCGAAGATATCCGCATTAAAGATCTGACAGAAGCTCAGGTCAGTCAATTGCGGGAAGCTATTTCGGAAGTCAAGGTCGAGGGCGATTTGCGCCGCGACGTTTCCATGGCGATTAAACGGCTCATGGAAATTGGAAGCTATCGTGGCTTGCGCCATCGTCGCAGTCTTCCAGTTCGCGGTCAAAACACGAAAAACAATGCCCGGACACGCAAAGGACCTAAGCGAGTTGCCGGTGTTAAAAAGAAAAAATAGGGAGGGATAGAACTTGGGTAAGAAGGCTTCGAGGCCACGCCGCAGAGAACGCAAGAATATTGAACAAGGTGTTGTGCATATCAGCTCTAGCTTCAATAATACAATGGTTACCATTACAGACGTTAAAGGCAATACTATTTCGTGGGCAAGTTCCGGAGGACAAGGTTTCCGCGGTTCGCGAAAAAGTACGCCTTTTGCCGCCCAGGTTGCTGCAGAGGTCGCCGCTAAGGCAGCGATGGAGCATGGCCTGCGGTCAGTTGAGGTTAGTGTAAAGGGTCCGGGTTCAGGTCGGGAGGCGGCGATACGCTCGCTCCAGACTGCTGGACTAGAAATCAGCGCTATAAAGGATGTAACACCAATTCCCCATAATGGGTGTCGTCCGCCAAAACGGCGCAGGGTGTGACATAAAACAGGAGGTGCTGAAAGAAGATGGCTAGATATACCGGGCCGGTTTGTAAACTTTGTCGCCGGGAAGGAAAAAAATTATATCTCAAGGGGGACCGTTGTTATACCCCCAAATGTGCGATGGAAAGGCGTCCTTATGCTCCAGGTCAGCATGGACAGCGTCGTACAAAGGTTTCTGAATACGGTTTGCAGCTGCGGGAGAAGCAGAAAGCCCGTCGCATCTATGGAGTATTAGAAAAACCATTCCGTCATTACTACGAGGAAGCGTCACGCCAAAAGGGCATCACAGGTGCAAATCTTTTGCGTCTATGCGAACGTCGGTTGGATAATGTGGTTTTTCGTTTGGGATTTGCCAGCAGTCGTAGCGAAGCTAGGCAGCTCGTTTTGCATGGGCATTTTTCTCTCAATGGAGGAAAGGCATCCATCCCTTCAATCTTAGTCAAGGCCAACGATGTTGTTGCCGTCAAGGAAAAGAGCATGGCAAGCGCCAAATTCAAAGATTTGACAGAGACCGCAAAGCAGAAAAATGCTCCGGCATGGCTGCAAGCGGACGCGGAGAAGATGTCCGGAGTTGTATTATCCTTACCTACGCGTGATCAAATTGATACAGATGTTTCGGAACAGCTGATTGTTGAGTTGTATTCCAAGTAATCCGTACAAAGGCAACGCATCCAAATGTCGGTAAGGAGGATTGTTGAATGCAGGAAGCCTATAAAACGAAAATCGAGTGTGTTGATTCTAACCCAGAAACAAACTACGGTCGTTTCGTTGTTGAACCGCTCGAACGGGGCTATGGGATTACCTTAGGTAATTCCATGCGGAGAATATTGCTTTCTTCACTAGAAGGGGCCGCAGTGACGTCAGTTAAAATAAAAGGTGAAATGCCTGTTCTGCACGAATTTGCTGCGATTCCCGGAGTAGTCGAAGATACTACGGAACTCATTTTAAATTTAAAAGCTTTGCGCTTAAAGTTGCATTCTGACGAAACCAAAACTCTCTGGCTCGACGTGGAAGGGGAGAAGACAATCCTTGCCTCAGACATCAAGCTCGATGCTGACGTGGATATACTTAACCCTGATCTTGTCATCGCTACGGTTGCCCCAGGGGGCAAGTTGTCCCTGGAGCTTGAGGTACGCAAAGGGCGTGGTTACGTTCAGGCTGACCGTAATAAACGTTCCGATGATCAAATTGGCCTGATACCGATGGATGCTTTATTTTCACCGGTTCCCCGTGTTAATTTTGCAGTCGAGGATGTGCGCGTTGGTCAGTTGACAGAAAATGACCGTCTGATTATAGAAATATGGACTGACGGGAGTATCTTGCCAGCTGAGGCACTTGGTCGCGCAGCAGCGATTATGATCGAAAAAATGCGCTTGTTCGCCGAACTGGCGGGCATTGAGCATGTCGCTGAGGCAGTAGCCGAGGAAAAAATTGACGAAGCCGAAACCAAGCTTGATATGAAAATTGACGAGCTTGAATTGTCCCAGCGATCGATTAACTGCTTGAAGCGGGCAGGCATTACGACAGTGCGTGAATTAACACAGCGCTCTCATGCCCAGATGATGGAAGTTAGAAATTTAGGGAAGAAATCCCTTGATGAGATAGTCCGGAAGATTAATGAGTTGGGCTTTAGTTTGCAGTAAAATCTAGAAAAGGAGGGAATGATCTTGGCAGGAAGAAAGCTTGGGTTACGCAGTGATCATCGCCAAGCAATGATGAACAATCTTGTAAAATCACTGTTTATCCATGAAAGAATAACAACTACTGAGATGCGCGCTAAAGAAGCACGAAAGCTAGCAGAAAAGATTCTGACGATGGCTAAGCAGAACGATTTGGCAGCAAGGCGCAATGCGTTTGCTGTTTTGCGTGATGAAACTTTAGTAAAACGTGTATTCGATGAAATTGGGCCGCGGTATACCGAGCGGAACGGTGGCTACACAAGAATTATCAAAATGGTACCGCGAAAAGGCGACGCTTCTAGTATGGCTGTCCTTGAACTGGTAAAGTAGGATTTAGTCAGAACGGGCCAGGCGAGGATGAAAATCTCCCGGCCCGTTTTTTTATTGTTGATTAAAGGGGAAGAAAAGTGATCAAGGTCGATGGATTATCCTTCAGCTACCCCATGGCAGGCAGCAACAAAGCTCCTGTCGAAGTTCTGCACGATGTGTCCCTGCAGATTAAAAAGGGCGAATTTCTGGCCATAATTGGTCACAACGGATCGGGGAAATCAACCCTGGCCAAACATTTTAATTCGATGCTGCTTCCGACGCAAGGGAAGGTGCATGTTTTAGGTATGGATACTTTGGAGCTGACAAATCTTTGGAGTATTCGGCAGAAAGTCGGGATGGTTTTTCAAAATCCGGACAATCAGCTTGTGGCTACGGTTGTTGAAGAGGACGTGGCTTTTGGACCGGAAAATCTTGGCTTACCTCAAGCGCAGATCATTGACCGCGTTGAGGAAGCTCTAACCATTGTCAGAATGAAGGAGTTTGCCAAAGCAGCCCCGCATCTTTTAAGCGGGGGACAAAAGCAGCGCGTGGCTATTGCCGGCATCATTGCGATGCGACCTGAGTGCATCGTTCTGGATGAACCGACGGCAATGCTCGACCCTGTTGGTCGGGAAGAAGTCCTGGAGACCGTGCAGCGTTTAAATCGAGAAGAGGGCATGACCGTCGTCTTAATTACGCATTTCATGCATGAAGCAGCCTTGGCCGATCGTATTATAGTCATGTCCCAGGGTCGGATCCATATGTCGGGCAAGCCAAGGGAAATTTTTAGCAACATCGAGGAGATCAAGGAAATCGGATTGGATGTCCCTCAGATGACGGAACTGGCCCATTCACTGCGGCACTTGGGCGTCGATCTGTGCACCGAGTGTACCACAGTAGAGGAAATGGTGAATGAATTATGCCAATACTTGTCGAGAACGTAAGTCATGTATATGGCCAGGGAACTCCCATGGAGTCCAGGGCGATTCATGATATCAATATAGAGATCAAAGACGGCGAAATCCTAGGGCTGATTGGTCACACCGGTTCAGGTAAATCGACGCTGGTGCAACATCTCAACGGATTGCTGTTTGCAACTCAGGGGAGTGTTTCGGTGGACGGGATTGTCCTCAAGAAAGGCGTCGCCTTAAAGGAAATTCGCAAGCGGGTGGGGCTGGTCTTTCAATATCCGGAGCATCAACTTTTTGAGGAAACGGTTTTTAACGACATCGCCTTTGGTCCGCGCAATTTACATCTTGACGAGGACGAAATCACCATTCGGGTACGCCAGGCGATGGATATGGTCCATATGGATTTTCATCAGTTCAAGGATCTGTCGCCCTTTGACTTAAGTGGTGGACAAATGCGCCGGGTCGCACTAGCCGGGGTTTTGGCCATGCGTCCTAAGACATTAATTCTCGATGAACCGACTGCAGGGCTTGACCCATTTTCCCGCGATGAGATAATCGGTGAGATTATTGATCTGCATCAGCGGCACCAAATGACTCTCGTCATTGTCTCCCATAGCATGGAGGAAGTGGCGAGAATTGTCCAGCGCCTAATTGTGCTCAAGGACGGGACTGTCTTTAAGGAGGGTGTGCCTCGCGATGTCTTTCGTTACCGACAAGAGTTGCGCGACGCCGGCCTTGGCATCCCGCAGGTGACCAATTTAATGCAGCAATTACATGCCCGCTATCCGCAGATAAGCCCGGATGCCTTGACAGTTGCCGAGGCCAGGGATGAAATAATGCGCAACCTGCAGCAAGGGGGAGGACGAT
>CAZWXO010000002.1:7905-11167 GCA_964637885.1 uncultured bacterium | reverse complement strand
GTTAAAGAACATTACCATCGGACAATTTATCCCTCTGGATTCACCGATCCATCATTTAGATCCGCGGACCAAAATACTTTTGACAATGGTGTTTATCGGCCTCGTGTTTGTCGCGGACAGCCCTTTGGGTTATCTGATGCTAGGGAGTTTTTCCTTTCTGCTAATAATCGCTTCAAAATTGCCCGTAAAATACGTTTTGCGCGGGCTCAAGCCTCTGTTATGGATTATTCTTTTTACCGTTGTAATCAATATGTTTATGACGACAGGAGAAGTGGTATGGCAATGGGGTGTGCTGAGCTTGACCCGGGAAGGCATTCGCTTGGGAGCATATATGTCGATGCGGATTATTTTCCTTGTGCTGACGACATCCATTTTAACATTGACTACCTCGCCGATTCTGCTGACGGACGGTATCGAGCGGCTACTAAATCCTTTCCGCAAGCTCGGAGTTCCTGCCCATGAACTGGCGATGATGATGACAATAGCGCTTCGTTTTATCCCGACACTTCTAGAGGAAAGCGATATGATCATGAAAGCGCAGATGGCGCGGGGAGCAGATTTTGAGAGTGGCAATCTGATCAAGCGAGCCAAAAGCTTAATTCCAATCCTTGTCCCTCTTTTTGTCAGCGCTTTCCGGCGGGCAGATGAACTGGCCATGGCCATGGAATCGCGGTGCTACCGGGGTGGCGAGAATCGGACCCACATGCGACAGCTAAAGATGCACTGGCGGGATTTGGTGGCGGCCATCTTGATGGTAATATTTAGCGCCTTGCTCATTTATTTCGGGAGGTAGCATTGAAAAAAATAGCCATGCTTGTCGCCTACGACGGTGGCAACTACAAGGGCTTTCAAGTTCAGATCAACGGAGTAACTGTGCAGGAAAAGTTAGAGGAAGGCATCGAGACGGTTACCCAGGAAAGATGCCGAATCACATGCGCCGGAAGAACTGACTCGGGGGTTCATGCTACCGGGCAAGTTGTAACCTTTAATTTGTCTCGGGAGGTAGAGCCGCCTGTCATCAAGCGGGCATTAAATGCTGTTTTGCCCCACGATATTCGCATTCTCGACTGCGTCTATCCACGAGCAGATTTTAATCCACGGCAGGACGCCACCCGCAAGACATACTCCTATATCCTGAACACGGCCCGCGTAGCTGATCCTTTTATGCTTGGGCGTTCCTGGCACGTACCTTGGGTGATAGATCGAAGCCTTCTCAACGAGGCAGCGGCTATTTTTTGCGGCAGCCATGACTTCAAAGCATTTTCCGCGGCAGGATGCTCAGCACAGACTTTCCAAAGAGAGATTTATGCCATCGACGTCATCCACCATGATTCCTTCATCACCTTGGATTTTACTGCCAATGGTTTTCTCTATAATATGGTGCGGATTTTGACAGGGACTCTCGTCGAATATTCCTCGGGCCGGCTCACAGCGGAAATCATCCGCGAGGCGCTACAAGGCAAGCAGGGTCGTCGGGTGTTAGGACAAACAGCTCCACCACATGGACTATATCTTCGCCGCGTCGAATACCCTGAGGACCCTTTTGGCTCTCATTCAACGAACCCGTTCTTTATGTGGGGATAAGCATTTTTTTGCTTGACTTCTGGGGCAAATCCATACTATAATCTTTAAGCGTATTACCTTACTGCCCGCGCCGCTAGCCCCGGGGCAGGAGCAGTGGGGGGTTCTTATTTCAAGGGGGAAATAAAATGTCTACATTTATGGCCAAACAGCAGGATATTCAGCGCAAATGGTACGTAGTCGACGCCGATGGAAAAACATTAGGCCGTCTCGCTACAGAAATTGCCACTGTTCTGCGGGGAAAAAATAAACCCATTTTTACACCTCACGTTGACACAGGTGACTTCGTTATCGTTGTCAATGCGGAGAAAGTCGTGTTGACCGGCAAAAAGCTGGAACAAAAAAATTACTACACCCATTCCGGTTATCCAGGTGGTCTAAAAACCACGTCTTACAAAGATTTAATGAAGTCCAAACCAGAGCGGGCTGTGGAACACGCCGTCAAGGGCATGATTCCTCATACCAAATTGGGACGCAAAATTGCATCCAAGCTCTTCGTCTATAGCGGAGCCGAACATCCGCATCAGGCGCAGCAGCCGGAAGCGCTTGAAATCAAGGGTTGATTGAGGAGGTAGCACGAAGATGGCGACCAAAGTACAATTTTGGGGAACCGGGCGACGCAAGACTTCGGTGGCGCGGGTTCGTTTGATTCCTGGAAAAGGCACAATTAAAGTAAATGGTCGGGAATTTGAAAATTATTTTCCGATGCAGACAATGCAAAAGGTTGTTATGCAACCATTGAACTTGACAGAGACTGTCGGCAAGTTTGACGTATTAATCAACGTTTTTGGCGGCGGAGTCAGCGGACAAGCCGGAGCAGTCAGGCACGGTATTTCCCGCGCACTATTAAAAGCGGACGAGGAGCTTCGCCCAGCACTTAAAAAAGCAGGCTTTCTGACTCGGGATCCGCGAATGGTGGAGCGGAAAAAATACGGCCTGCACAAAGCTCGTCGAGCACCGCAGTTCTCAAAACGTTAATATTTTCAAGAAGTCACAAAAGAAGCTGCCTACCCGGCAGCTTTTTTTTGTCTGTGCGCCTTGCAACGACAAAATTTAAAGGTTGCACGCTCTGAAGACACTTGTAAGTTGCTTCCTGTTCTATCTAATGGGTTTAACTAATAAAGAAATTTTAATTTAAATTGGGAAAAATTCTATTTTATATGATAAACTCATATCGATTATAACTTTTAACAACCTTGCGGAATTTTTATAACTCTGAAGGGATGCGGTAAAATGCCAAAGATAATCATTTCGACTGTCGGGACAAGCCAAGTAACTGCATGGAAGAGGTTAAATGCTGGAAAGGACCCCACGCTAGACGATTTAAAAATTGCTTTGCAAGAAAATTCACAGATAAGCGCCGAGGCAAACTCCCTTGACAAAATTGAGCTCGATAGAAAAACTGATCATCTGTATTTTCTTGCCTCTGATAGTGGAGAAGGGCAGTTATGTGCTGGTGCTTTGCGGGATAGCTTTGTCGAAAAAGGATATCTGTATTCGTTCGATATTGCAATCAAAGGGCTGACACGTAACTATCACGACTTTCAAACCCGGGGACTATCAAATTTAATAAACGAGCTCGCTAGTATTTACGAAAGACATTTCGGAGCAGAAATTATTATTAATGCAACAGGTGGCTATAAAGCCCAAACAGCTGTTGCCACAATGTTCGGAACAATTA
>CAZWXO010000002.1:1656-7892 GCA_964637885.1 uncultured bacterium | reverse complement strand
CCCTCATTCGTTTCCCCCCCATTCCTCTCAGTTTTAAACGTTCCTTAATCTTAGAAAATAGTGAAATATTTAACAAGATTCTAAACGCTGATTCACTAAAAGAAGCACGCCAACAGATTGATCTTTTGCCAAAAACATTACAAGGCTTTTTCATGAAAACGGATCAATTATATGATTTCAGCCCAACGGGGCGCATCTTTATGATGGCGCATGCGCATGAGAGTAAAAGAAACGATTGCGTCATTCGTACTCTGAAATCACATTCGTCGTTGTGGGGTGATGGCATCAATGACTTCGGGCGGATCCATGATCCGGATGTGCGAATCATATTCAAGCGCATCTTCGATAATTGTCCGGCGGTGACAGCTATTTTTCTAGACGAAATGCAAGCATTGCATGCTGAGAAAACATTTTTGGAATTCATTGAAAAATTGCCTGGGGCGCTGCGTTACCGAGTGCGAACTCCCAACGGCTCGGAATATATAAAAATCGAAGTTCTTCCTGGCTACGAGCAAACAACTTTAGAAAGGTTAGGAAAATTAATATATCCATAGTGAAGCGTTTAAGCTGACCTGATTCAACAGATGGAGGTATTACTGAATGACCGACCTAGTTTTGCTTATCGGAACCAACCCATTGCCAAATTATATCGTTGGTGGTTTATTAATGAAGGATTATAAAGATTTAAAAAATTTGTGGTTAGTTCATACTCTCGGGACAGAAAAACTTGCAGCTAGTATAAAAAAAATGCTCGCGGTTCAAGTTTCAAACAATGTAATAATCCAGCTGGTATGTTTGCAGAGTGAAAGCAATCCTCTTTTAATTGAGCGCGACGTCAATGAACGTCTAGTCAGTTATATTTTGAAGAACAAGAATTCTTCCGTTCATTTCAACTACACTGGCGGTACAAAAGCCATGGCTGTGAATGTTCATAAAGCACTCACTAGGGCTTTTCAGGAGGACAGGATTGAGTTTTCATATTTAGACGCACGCGAACATGCAATTGTTTATGACGATGGTACAAAACGATATCAAAAACTGCGTAAAAAAGTACACATCAGCACCGAAGAATTAATCAAATTGCACGATGCGGAAAGTGGAAAGGAAGATAAAAAACCTCCGGTGTGGCAACAGGAAGTGGCTAAGGGGCTAGCTAATATTATAATACGAAATGGTTTATCTATGTACGAAGACTGGGTTAATATTTTGACGCAGGCTTACTTAAATCACAAATCTAAATCAGGGTGGAAAGTCAGTGATTTTGACGAAACAGATCGCGACAATTGGATGGCTCAGCTAGAGAAAAGCATAAATGGCGAAATTTTCACTTTATTAAATATTATTCCGCGCGAGCAATCTTTATTAAATGACGATGGAAGCTTCTGGTTTCCCGGTGATGCCAAGGACAATAAAGCTTTGATATTGCGTCTTGGTGCTACTATTGATTTTTTACATGGGCGCTGGCAAGAGATATATTTGTTCACTCTGATTTCAGAGCTTCGCCAAGAGTGTGAATGTAGCGATTTTTCAATAACTGATATAGCCTTGGGCCTGAAGGTGTATCTTACAAAGGGTAAAACAGCCGAATTAGATATATTAATTGTCAGTGGTTATCAGCTCTGTGGTATTTCCTGTACAACGGCCTACAAAGAGCACTTATGCAAGACCAAGGCTTTCGAAATAATACATCGCGTTCAGCAGCTAGGTGGCGAAAATGCGAAAGCAATTTTGTTTACATCTTTAGACTCGGAAAAAAGTGCAATGATGCAAGCGGATATGCAAAGCATTCTTTCCCAGAATAATCTAGTTGTTTTTGGTATTGACGACCTAAGACCAGAGAAATTTAAAAATAAACTTGCGGCATTTTTATCAGAGTAAAGGAGTGAGGTAATGTCAAATTGCTACGGGGTCTTACTAGATGTGGTATCAATTCAGCGGTATGTCTATTGCAGCAACAAGTTGAAACACAATCTGGGAGCATCATATTTGGTAAAAGACATCTATCAATCAATTCTAGATGAAACATTGCAAGAGCTATTCCCGGTTGAAAAGATTGATCTTCAGCAGTGGCGGGCGCTACCCGAAAAATTGAAAATGACAAGCGACTCAAATTGTCAATGGGAGATTGGGTATATCGGCGGTGGTAACGCACTGATAGTTTTTCGACAAGAGGAGCATGCTCTAAGCTTTGTACGTTTGTGGACAACTCAGTTAGTAAAACGTGCTCCGGGGCTATCGGTGGCGGTAGCAGTTGAAAAAATAATGTTAAGTAATGAAGATTTTGCTACTAGTCTTAAACCGTTATTTGACCGCTTAGCTGTGAATAAAAATAGAAATTCCCCTGTCACAACAGCTTTTAGCTATGGTATCAATGCCAGTTGCGCTTATACCGGGTTGCCTGCTATTGAGCACGACAGGGACGGTAAATATATATGCGAAACAGTGCTTAGCCAGTTGAATGTCCATGAGCAGGCAAACGCTGCATGGCGCGAATATTTGCTTGCCATAGGGCAGGAATACGACTTTCCGATGGATTTTGATATTTTCAATCCGCTAGGAACGGACAATCACCTAGCAATCGTTCATATCGATGGCAACGGTATGGGAAAGCGTTTTGGAAATTGTAAAACCATGCCAGAACTACGCCGGCTTTCTGACTATATTACCGCGCAAACAAAGAAGGCATTTGAGAATATGCTACAAATAATTAAAGATCGTGATCAGAGCATGATGTCAGATTCCACAAACAGCAAAGGTTTAATCTTAAAAAACAACATGTTTCCATTGCGCCCGATTGTCATAGGTGGTGATGATATAACGTTTGCCTGTCCCGCAAAGTTTGGGTTATGGTTCGCGGAAGTATTTATCAGGCAGTGGGAGAAGGCGCTGGCCACAGACGTAAAAATGGCTGGCGGTGAACAATTTTCCGCTTGCGGAGGGGTGGCCTTGGTAAGCAACTCATATCCTTTTTTCGCCGGGTAACAACTTGCTGAAAGTCTCTGTGCTGAAGCTAAAAAGAAGGCACGTGAAAAACAGGGAACTTCATGGTTGGATTTTCTCAATATATACGGTACAACGTCGGGAGGATTAGCTGAAATCAGAGATTGCCATTATACTACTCAGGATAACCTCGAGCTTTATTTTGGTCCTTACTTGATAAACAAACCTCAACAGATAAGCGAAGAAAAAAGTATTGCGATGCTGCGCTCTTCAATTAAGCATTTTGCGGTGGGTAAACAAAAATGGCCACGGTCAAAAATAAAAGAACTACGTACGGCATGCGCAGCTGGCAAGGCTTCATTGGAGGCCGAAATCGTCACCTTGGGTGCACGCGGTTTAAAATTAATGAGCTATGGGGCAACATCTTCCCTCGACAAACTCGGACACAATGAAAAAAGCACACCCTATATGGATGCTATTGAAATGCTGGAATTTTATCCCCAGGAATTACTCGATAAGGCAGGTGAATAGCTGATGAAGCTCAATTGCAAAATTGAAGTCAGAACACCCTTGCTTTTAGGTTCGGGCAGTGCCTTTGGCAGTCAGGTGGATACGGATATTTCCTTCGATGATTATGGCATCCCTACTTTTCCAGCACGGCGTTTCAAGGGGTTATTGAGGGAAAGTGCTCTTGAAGTCAGCGAAATGTGTCAGTTGTCGCGCATAAGCGCTGGCTACCAGAAAGAAATTGATGAATGCTTTGGCTCGATAGGATTGAAATCGCAACTACTGATTAGTGACCTTGTTCCGCAGGATTACAATGAGATAAGGCAATGGCTGGAATGGTCCTTTACAAAAAAAGGAATCAAATTGACAAAAGAGGCAGTGCTGGAGGCTGTGACATCCGTTCGCCAGCAAACAGCTATCGATCATTATTCCGGAGTTGCCAAAGATGACTCGCTTCGATCTTTGCGAGTATTGGAACCCGGACTTGTCTTTGTCGGGGAAATGAATTTGGAAAAAGAAACGGAAAGCAGAATGACAATTATAGGACTGGCCATGGCAAACTTACGATTTGCAGGTTTGCGCCGAAATCGTGGCTTCGGAGGGATCAATTGCACGGCGGTAGACAACGGTAGTGTTGATCTTTGTACGAAGGCCCTTAAAAAGTTGCAACAGGAGGCGAAAAAATGATGAGTAAATTAAAATATACCATCGAGCTTTTGGCACCTGTTGTGATTTCGGAGCGGGGCAGCGACCCGAATACAGTGAGTACGCTAGACAATATACCAGGGCGCGTCATGCTCGGTGCATTAGCTGCTAAGTATCTAAATGATGTAAATCCGTCTGCGATGGCATGCCCTGATGATGATGCCGAGTTTGTTAGTTTGTTTCTCGGCTCGGTTCGCTATTTAGCGGCTTATCCGCAGCTAACATCGGTGACAGACGATACAGAAGAGTATTTGCCAGTACCTCTTTATTTGCAAGGAGACAAGGCTGCCGAAGGCCACATCATCAATCGATTTAGTGATACGACAACGATGACAAAAAAATTAAATGGTTACTACAGAAAACGCGGAGATGGCGAACTGTCTTTTCACCGGGTTCGCGTGCATGCTATTGTGCACATGGCTCGGCAACAGGATCGATTAAGCGGACACCCATCCGAGGGAGGGCTATTCACATACGAAGCGCTAGCTGCCGGCCAAAAATTTTATGGTTATTTGTATGGCGCCTCAGAGCACTTGGCGCGAATAGAACAAGCTTTTAACGGCTGTAAGCTAGGCATCGGACGCTCAAAAATGTGTGGTTATGGTGCTGCAAAATTGCAACTGGGAAAAATCGAGAAAATAGAAGGACTTCGCTTAACCAAACCCAAAGCTGAGGTTGTAATTAATTTTATATCTCCAGCAATCTTTCACAATCAGCATGGTTATCCCGATGCCAGTGCGTTAAACATAGAGCGAACTCTGCAAGGCAGCATGCCCTCGGTGCAAATTACAATTGAGCAAGCCTTAATCAAAACAGCGGATTACGATACCTATGTGGGAGTGTGGAAATTGCATCGCCCTGGCTGTCGGGTAGTTGAAGCTGGTTCGGCATTAGAGGTCAAATTATCCGCGACAAGCGCAGATGAGTTAAACAAGGCAATTTTATCCCTATTAGAGTCTGGGATTGGTGATTATACCCACGAGGGTTTTGGCGCTGTCAGCATAATTGAGGATGATTTGGCAGAATCGTATAAAGAATTTAAAAAACCTGATCTGTATCGCCATAAAAAGCCGGTGGGGGAACCACCAGAGCTTGTGAAAAGCATATTTGAGATAGCATGTCGAAAACATGATCTGATGAATATAGCGGAAAAAGCTAGGCGAGATGCAGGAAAGGGTGATTTGCGTGAGCGAGCAAATATTATTGGATATCTAGATAAACTATTCACCAATACGACTAATCCGGATAGTTATATTAAGCAACTTGTGAGCTTCGAGAGCAAGGCTACTCTTAAAAAGAGACTGCAGGAATGTAAAACTGCCGACAATCAAAGTGTTTTGAGCAACCTGAACAATTGGCAAAAATTTGATGTGAGCTGCGATGCAGATGATGATCTGGTATGTACGGCTGGTTACACTCAAATGAGCGATGAATACAAGTATAACCAGTTTCGCAATTATTGGCTGCAAATGGTCGATCGGTGTCGCGAGTGGCGGCGTCAAGATGACAAGGAGGTGCTACAAAATGCCAACGATTGATCACAAAGAAGCCAGCATAACGGGAAAAATAACTATTGATGGAACGCTAGAAGCGCTTTCTCCGCTATGCATCGGGGGTGAGCGAGGTGGTTTAGCTGATGTAAAAATTTTGCGGGACAAGAATGGCAGGCCGTTTATTCCAGGCTCAACCTTGGCTGGGGTTTTACTCGATTTTTTCAAAGCTTACTACGATATATCTGACAATGTGATAAAAGAGCAGGCCAACTTCTTTTGGGGTGAAAAAATTAATGCACAAGATAGGAAGAGCAGAAATTTCCAAAGCGCGTTTGCCATCAATGATGCCGTTCTTAACGACAACTCCATGTTTTCTATTGCGACCAGGGACGGGGTGGCTATCGATTCGCGAACTGGAATTGTCGATGGTCGGAAAAAATTTGATTACGAGGTGTTGGAGCCGAGTGCAAAATTTGCCTTTCGGGCCGAGGTTACATTAAGGAGCTGTTTTGATAAATCAATCTTTGAAGATTTTATCGCTTGTTTAGTAGGAGCACTTGCCAGTAGCCAGAGTTAGGTCGGTTCGGGTTT
>CAZWXO010000002.1:379-1646 GCA_964637885.1 uncultured bacterium | reverse complement strand
AAAGGTTTTGGCCAAGTGGGCCTCAGTGCGGATTATAAATATTGTTGCTATGATTTTACCGACAAAAGCGCCGTTCTAAATTGGCTCAACCGAGCCGCGATGCCTGGGAAGCTTGGGGTAAAGGAAAGTGATATTTCTAAGGTGGGCGACTTTTGCATGACCGCAGGCTTTTGCATTAAAAGCTCGCTGATTGTGCGGAATTACAGCCAGCTTGAATCGCCCGCCGATAGCGTGCAGTTGACTTCACGGGAGAAACCAATTGTGCCTGGCAGTTCCATCCGGGGTGCAATGCGAGCCAGGGCTGAGCGTATTGTTCGTGCGTTAGGAGCCCGGCACTTGCAGATTACCAAGACACTTTTTGGTTATGCAGAAACCGATAGCAATGACAAACGGAAGGGGAAGCTGCGAATAGAGGAAAGTGCATTAAAAGAATGCGATAAACAGATTCAATGCCGTACCAAGATCGACCGCTTTACTGGTGGCACTATTGATGGGGCCTTGTTCAATAGCGAAGCTATGTGGAGTCAGTCTCCCACCGATGAAAATCTCACCTTAAAACTATCGTGCCGTTCGTGTGTGGAAGCTGAGGCAGGGCTTATTCTTTTGCTCCTTAAAGATTTGTGGACCGGAGATCTGCCCCTTGGTGGAGAAAAGGCGATTGGCCGCGGGGTTTTACAGGGACTATATGCTGAGCTCAATTATGCCGGCCAGACAGTAAAGTTGGCACAAACAGCAGAAGGTAAATTACAGATTAGCGAAGCAGGTTTATTAGAGAAGTGGGTTACCGCATTAGTAGAAGAATGTGGCAAGGGGGATGCTTATAATGCGTGAATTTTCCATTATAAAAACCTCAGTTCAAGCAGGACAGGTTGATTTCACAGATGGGATAGAGACGTTGATAGAAGAAATACAAAAATATTTCCGAGAAGAAGCTAACATCGTGGCATACCTCGATTATGCTATAAAAATTGGTACGTGGGATGGTCATGCGCTTAGCTTCTATCAGAATGCTATTTTTCGGCCCGTCCAAATACAACGAATGCGTGTTTTTACTCGTGATAAAGAGTTGTTTTTATGGCGTCAGGCAACAGGGAAAAGTATTTTTTCTTGGCGATTGCGACAAGATAACGACGAGCAAAATTGCGAATCCGCTGAAGTTTGTGATCTGGAAATGCTTCTGTGGGGCACAGCGCAGGAGATGCTGGATGAGAACTGGGTTTGTTTGCGGGAAGATCGAGGAACTGAACTGGTTATGCCACAGGCAGCG
>CAZWXO010000002.1:0-369 GCA_964637885.1 uncultured bacterium | reverse complement strand
GTATACACGTACTGAATATGAAGAAAAAATATCCAAAAATAAAGAAGACAAGAAATGGAAAGATGACAATCCGGATTTTTTTTCGCCAAATGGCAAAGGGAGATTTGCTATACCTGGTAGTAGCTTAAGAGGAATGGTGCGTAATTTAGTTGAGACAGCATCTTATAGTAGGATGCAGTTTGTCGTTGACCGAAAATTATTTTATCGGGATATAAAAAAGAAATTTTTCCGTAAAAAAATTCTTGGGAAGGTGAAGGCAGGTATTTTAGAAAAGAATAAAAATTGCTATTACATTAAGCCAACAGCGCATTACCGAATAAAAATCAATGATATTCCGAACGATATGAAAGAAACGGGTTTTTATAAAAT
>CAZWXO010000001.1:96699-180686 GCA_964637885.1 uncultured bacterium | reverse complement strand
ATAATATCATGGATGTACGTAAAACACAATATATATCTAGCGATTTTATTTTTTATGGAAATGGTGGTTTCAGGATGGTATAATTCTTGGGCTATAGAAAAAAGTAAGGTTGGGTGGTTAAAAATGTTCGACATTCAGTCAATTCGCAATTTTTGCATTATTGCTCATATTGATCATGGAAAATCAACTTTAGCCGATCGTATACTAGAGTATACAGGTACGCTAACAAAACGAGAGATGACTGAACAGGTTTTAGATAAAATGGATTTAGAAAGGGAGCGGGGCATTACGATCAAGGCCCAGTCTGTGCGTATCGATTATCAGGCTGACGATCAACGCAATTACATTCTTAATCTTATCGATACACCTGGCCATGTCGACTTTTCTTACGAGGTGTCGCGTAGTTTGGCTGCGTGTGAGGGGGCGCTATTAATTGTGGACGCTTCTCAGGGCATCGAGGCACAGACAATTGCTAATGTTTATTTGGCACTGGAGAAAAACTTAGAAATAATCCCTGTCATTAACAAAATCGATTTACCTAGCGCTGAGCCCGAGAGAGTAAAAGAGGAGATTGAAACAGTTTTAGGACTAGACATTTCTCATACCATTTTGGCAAGCGCTAAAGACGGTACCGGCATCCACGAAATCCTCGAAGCTATAGTGAGGCTGATTCCGGCACCTAGAAACGATGTCGACAAGCCATTGCAAGCCCTAATTTTTGATTCTCATTTTGATCCGTATCGAGGTGTAATTGCTTATGTACGGGTTTTCGAGGGTGAATTGCGTAAAAATGATCGCATTCTGATGATGTCTTCCGGGAAAGAATTTGAAGTCGACGAAGTCGGTGTTTTTAAGCCTGAAATGTGTTTTGTCGAAGGATTATCTGCCGGAGAGGTTGGCTTTGTCACTGCCAGCATAAAAAATGTCAAGGATTGCAGCGTTGGCGACACGATGACTAAAAAGAATAAACCGGCAGCGCAAGCGTTGCACGGCTATAAGCCTGTCCTTCCGATGGTTTACAGCGGAATGTACCCAATTGAGGCTAATGATTACGATGATTTGCGCGATGCACTGGAAAAGCTGCAGTTGAACGATGCTTCGCTGGTTTTCGAACCTGAAACATCGGTCGCATTAGGTTTTGGTTTTAGATGCGGTTTTTTAGGTTTACTCCACTTAGAGATTGTCAAAGAGAGGCTGGAGCGAGAATATGATCTTGAACTCCTCACCACCGCACCCAATGTAATTTATGAAGTCGAAAAAACGGACAAGACTGTTTTATTTGTCGATAATCCTGCCCTACTACCACCACCGCAAGAAATTTTAAGTGTTAAGGAACCGTATGTACGGGCGGAGGTCGTCATGCCTGAGGAGTATGTCGGTGCAGTGATGGAGCTCTGTCAAGTCAAAAGAGGCGTTTATATCAACATGGAATACATTAACGCTCAGCGAGTTGCTTTGCATTACGAAATGCCACTGAGTGAAGTTATCTACGATTTTTTCGATTCGCTTAAGTCGCGTACCCGCGGGTATGCTTCCCTCGATTATGATTATATCGGGAATAAGCCGGGCCCACTTGTCAAACTCGATGTGCTCGTTAATAATGAACCTGTCGACGCATTGTCAGTCATTGTTCACCGTGATAACGCCCAATCCAGAGGTCGTCAGTTGGTTCATAAATTGCGTGGTCTGATTCCACGCCAAATGTTTGAAGTACCGATACAAGCAGCTATTGGGAGCAAGGTTATTGCCAGGGAGAATGTTGCCGCAATGCGTAAAGATGTCCTAGCTAAGTGCTATGGCGGCGATGTTTCTCGAAAAAGAAAGCTACTGGAAAAACAAAAAGAAGGCAAAAAGCGGATGAAAATGGTTGGAAGGGTTGAAATACCCCAGGAAGCTTTTTTAGCCGTTTTAGAGAAGGAAAAATAGAATGAGACCTTTGAGTCTCTATATCCATATCCCGTGGTGCAAAAATAAATGCTGCTACTGCGCATTTTATTCAGAAGTTGCCACTTCCGAGAGCCTCTACACTTTAGAGCGGGCATACTTGCAATGCTTGATTAATGAATTATCGGCTAACATTAAAGAATTAAATCTTGAGGAGTTTTGTTTGCAGACTATTTTTTTTGGTGGCGGAACTCCAAGCTTGCTGTCGTCTCACTTTTACAATACTTTGCTTGCTCATATTTTTAATAGCTTTTTCCTGGATCGAAATATCGAAGTAACTATCGAAGCAAACCCTCGGGATATCAATCTTCAAATGTGCGAGTCATGGGCAGGCTGCGGGATTAATCGCATCAGTATAGGGGTTCAATCCCTCAACAATCAATCTTTAAATGCCCTGGGTAGAGATCATTCTTGCGAAGATGTTTACCGAGCTATTGAGTGTATACAGACGAGTGGGCTTTATGAGAATACTAGTGCTGATTTAATTTTCTCAATCCCGGGCCAGTCTCTTGAAAACTGGAGGCGTGACTTAGAAACAATAACACTACTTCCATTCTCACATATTTCTGTGTATGGCCTGAAAGTAGAAGAGGGGACTGCCCTCAGCGAACGGTTGCTTAGTAAAACCGCGCACTTGCCTACCGAAGATGAGTACGTTGAAATGTATCAGTGTGCGCAAGAAATCTTACCCCATGCCGGCTTCATGCAATATGAAATCTCCAATTACGCAAAAAAAGGGAAAGAATGTCAGCACAATCTGGCCTACTGGAGAAATAAGGATTATTTAGGGCTAGGCAGTGCAGCACATTCTCATGTGCGTGGCATACGGTGGAGTTTTGATCGAAGCACTGCTGATTTTTGTCACGCTTTTTCGCGTTCTTTTCAAGGTGAATCGTTGGGTTCTCTATATTGCATTGAGGATACAGCGAGTGAAAATGAACTAAAGGATACAATAATGATGGGTTTGCGGTTGGTTGATGGTATCGATTGCAACGATATACAAGCTTTATTTAATTATGATTTGCTAAAAGAAAGGCAAGTTCAAATTGCCGAATTGTGTGATTGGCAATTGCTGGAAGTTCAAGGGTCGAGGCTAGTCATTACTCCAACAGGTTATTTAGTATCGAATGCAATAATAGCTCGACTAATCGCCAATCTTTCTTGACAAAAGAATAGGTGGATGATATTTTAATTGGTAGTTAGCACTCAGCTAGGTTGAGTGCTAACAACTGGAGGTGGATTCAATGCTTGATGAGAGGAAAAGGAAAATCCTAAAGGCGATTATTGAGGATTTTGTTTTGTCTGCTGAACCAGTTGGATCTCGCACAATATCGAAAAAACATGATTTAGGTGTTTCGCCAGCAACGATTCGCAACGAGATGTGTGATTTGGAAGAGCTGGGTTACATCGAGCAACCGCATACCAGCGCTGGCCGCGTGCCATCCATTAAAGGATATAGGTTTTACGTCGATCATCTGATGGATAAGGATGAAGTGGATCCTGGTATTTTAAGTATCGTGGCTTCTGTTTCTGCTGCCAACGAAGGCGATCAGATCTATGATTACAAGATGCAGCGTGTAGCGAGATTGCTTACTGAAATAACTAATTACCCTGTCGTAATCACTACTGCAAAGAAAGCTTCGGGCACTATCAAATGTCTGCAGATTATTCCCGTGTCCCGGCAAAACGGGATTCTTGTCGTAATCAATGATAAAGACGAGGTTGAACACCATACTCTTGTAATACCAGAGGACATAACACGCGATGAATTAGATATTATGTCTCAGTTGCTGACAGCCAAAATGAAAGGAAAAGCTTTCAATACGATAGACCAGAAATTTTTATGCTCCATCGAAAAAGAAATTTCGAAGTATCGCGAAATATGGCTCCAGATCTGGAGCGCCATCTGTACACATCGATACGATGACGATGCAAGGCTATATATAGATGGTTCGGCTCGCATTATCAAATACCCTGAGTTTCAGAATTTAGATAGGTTAGCCTCAATCCTTAGCTTATTTGAAGAGCCAAATGTTTTGCGAGGAATCTTACACATGCTGCCCGAAGGCAATGGCATTGCAGCGCTGATTGGCAATGAAAATTCTGTTGAAGGTTTCGCGAACTGCTCGATAGTTGGTTCTGATTACCAGATTGACGACGAGAGAGGGCGTGTTTGTATTATTGGACCAACACGAATGGATTACCGGCATGTATATTCGGTGATCGATTTAATAACAGCTAACATGGTCAACATAATTAATGGTGTTTACAATCGATAGTTTATTTAAAGGAGGCATAAAATGGTAAAAAAGAGCAATCATTCTCAAGTTGAAATTGAAGCTGATAGCGTCGATTTTAACTCAGATAACCACGCCCACGAAGATGAAAGCTGTGTTGAGGCCAAGGTAAATGAATTAATTTCGTTAGAGGATCATCGACAAATACTTTCAGAAATGATGAATGAGGCAGAGATTCAGAAAAATTATGCTTTACGGATGCAGGCTGATTTAGAGAATCTGCGAAAAAGAACTGCCAGAGAAAAAGATGATTATCGTACGGAAATAACTAGCGCACTGGTCGAAAAGATATTGCCGGTTTACGACAATCTCGAAAGAGCGATGCAAAGTGATGTTTCTTCCTTGGAAACTTTGCGAGGTGGCATAGAGATAATTATTCGCCAACTATATTCGGCTCTCGAAAGTCTGGGAATGGAAAAAGTGGAGGCGGAAGCGTGCCTTTTTGACCCTGAGTGTCACGAAGCAGTAGTGACGGATTTTGTTGAAGGATTGCCAGACAACCATATTTTGGACGAATTACAAAAAGGTTACAAGATTAAGGGAAAATTAATTCGCCCAGCAATGGTTAAAGTTAATAAACATTTATAAATCAGGAGGATAAAGATGAGTAAAGTAATCGGGATAGATTTAGGAACAACCAACTCTGTGGTAGCATTCCTTGAAGGAGGAAAGCCAGTCGTTATTCAAAATGCCGAAGGAGGACGCACTACTCCTTCTGTAGTGGCGTTTTCGAAGAATGGGGAAAGAATGGTCGGGCAAGTCGCAAAACGTCAGTCCATTACCAATCCAGACCACACGATCAGTTCGATTAAGCGAAATATGGGGACAGATTTTAAAGTCAAAATTGACGACAAGAACTACTCCCCGCAAGAAATTTCGGCGATGATCCTTCAAAAAATGAAGCGGGACGCTGAAGCTTATCTCGGCGAACAAATTAAGCAGGCCGTAATTACTGTGCCGGCATATTTTAATGACAGCCAGAGACAGGCTACAAAGGATGCCGGAACTATCGCCGGGCTTGAAGTCCTTAGAATAATCAATGAGCCGACTGCAGCCGCCCTTGCTTATGGAATGGACAAAGGGGATGACCATATCATCCTTGTCTTTGATTTAGGCGGTGGAACTTTCGATGTTTCAATTATGGAGTTAGGCGACGGAGTCTTTGAGGTAAAAGCAACAAACGGGAATAATCATCTGGGTGGTGATGATTTTGATCAACGCATCATCGACTATTTAGCTGCTGAATTTCAAAAAAGTCACGGCCTCGATTTGCGAAAAGATAAAATGGCTCTACAAAGGCTTAAAGATGCCGCGGAAAAGGCTAAAATCGAGCTCTCTGGAGTAATGAGCACAAATATTAATCTACCATTCATAACTGCTACCGCTGAAGGGCCACAACATCTCGATATGACCATGACTCGCGCTAAATTCGACGAGCTGACTGCTGACCTTGTCGAAATGACTATGGGACCAGCACGAAAGGCACTCGCAGATTCAGGACTTAGCCCCAAGGAAATCGATAAGGTTATCTTGGTTGGAGGCTCAACTCGCATTCCTTCAGTTCAAAAAGCTATTAGTGATTTAATTGGCAAAGAACCCCATAAGGGTGTTAATCCAGATGAATGTGTCGCGGTCGGGGCCGCGATTCAAGCCGGTGTCCTAGCTGGCGATATAAAAGATGTCGTCTTGCTTGATGTCACGCCATTGTCACTTGGTATAGAAACTCTAGGCGGCGTTTTTGAAAGAATAATTGATCGCAATACGACGATTCCTGTATCAAAAGGAAAAACCTTTACGACGGCTGCTGATAACCAAAATCAAGTTGAGATTCACGTACTGCAAGGTGAGCGAGAAATGGCCGCTCATAATAAAACATTAGGAAAGTTTGCTCTTGACGGAATCCCCGCTGCGCCGAGAGGGATTCCGCGGATCGATGTCACCTTTGATATTGATGCAAATGGAATTGTTCACGTTTCTGCGAAGGACCAGGCCTCGGGAAATCAACAAAGAGTAACCATCGAGTCATCCGATGGTTTATCTGACGAGGATGTTAAGCGCATGGTTGAAGAAGCCGAAATGCATGCCGCTGAAGACAAGGAATTAAAAGAAGGCATCGAGATTCGCAATAACGCCGATAGTGCTATCTATAATTCGGAAAAATTGGTGCGTGAGCAGGAAGAAAAAATTAGCGTTGAAAACAAAGTCGCCATTGAGGAAGCCATAACCAATTTGAGAAATAAACTCACTGAGGGCAGCAATCAAGAAATTAAAGATCTTACCGAGGCTTTGACAAAATCTCTTCACGCAGCTTCTGAGGCCATGTATCAGGCTGCAGCTCAAAGTGGATCAGAGAGTGCTGCTGCTGAAGATGGAGAAACTATTGATGTATCTGCTGAGGAAAGCAACGAGGAAGAAACAAATTCCAATTAAATATCCTGAGGTGTGAAAATGTCCAAGCGTGATTTTTATGAAATATTAGGGGTTTCAAAAAAAGCCAGCCCGGAAGAGCTTAAGAAAGCATATCGTAAGTTGGCGCGAGAGTACCATCCTGACGTCAACAAGAGCCACGATGCCGAGGACCGCTTCAAGGAGATAAACGAGGCCTACGAGGTGCTGAGTGATCAAGAAAAACGCAACATGTATGATCAGTTTGGCCATGCAGGAGTTAGTGGAGCAGGCTCGGCTGGTGGGCATGGCGGATTTCACGGTTTTGGCGGTTTTGAGGATTTTGGTAATATATTCGATATGTTTTTCGGAGGAGGGCATGGTGGAAGTCAGCATGGCCCGCGAAAGGGTGCCGATGTTAAATATGATCTCAAAATTGAATTCAGTGAAGCTGTTTTTGGCGTAGAAAAAGAGATAGAAGTACTCAAATGGGAGAAATGTGAAAAATGCGAAGGAACCGGCTCCGAAGATAAAAAAGAGCCGACAATTTGCTCACACTGTAGTGGGACTGGGGAAGTAAAATCTACCCAGCGCACTATCCTGGGTCATTTTGTTAATGTACGTCCCTGCGAGAAATGCGGGGGCAGTGGAAAAATCATTCAAAACCCTTGTCACAGCTGTAAAGGTAAGGGGATTGCGCGCAAGCGCACGACGATGAACGTCAAGATTCCACCTGGAGTCGATTCTGGCGTACGAATGCGAATCGATGGAGCTGGGGAGCCAGGTGAGAAAGGTGGCCCCACTGGCGATTTATACCTGTACATTCATGTCAAGGCTGATGTGCGTTTTGTAAGAAAAGATTATGATATTTTCTCTACTGCGGAGATTGACTTTGTTCAAGCATCACTAGGTGACAAAATTAAAGTTGATACCGTCGATGGGGTTGAAGAGTTGACTATTCCGGCTGGCACTCAGCCCAAGTCTACATTTCGTTTAAAAAATAAGGGTGTGCCAAAGCTACGTGGAGTGGGTCGCGGTGATCATCACGTGGAAGTGAATGTTGTTATCCCTAGAAAACTGTCGCACCAACAAAAAGATTTGTTAAAAAAATATGCTGAAGTCAGCCGTTAGGATGAAAAAGGATGTGGCATGAAGTCATCGTCTGTCTCAACGAGGATTTTTGCGAGCAGGTTTATGAACTGATGTTTTTATGTGGAGCTAATGGTGTCAGCATTGTGGGCAATGGCTTACAAGCTGCTCTGATTGAGGAAAGCCAGTCGCTCCCGCTAGAAGAACTGCCTGTGATTGATACCTCTGACAGCTTTTTTTATTTGTCAGCCTTCTTTCCTGTTGCGGAAACAGCGACTGCGTTTGCAAAAAATTTGCAGCATGTTATTGAAAAAGCACAGCTTGGCAATAATGCGCTACGAGAAATCACCGTAAACCCTCACGATGAAACAAAATGGGAAGATGAATGGAAAAAATATTATCACACCCTCAAGCCCGGCAAAACAATTGTCATTGTCCCCGCATGGGAAACCTATGCGCCCCAGCTAAATGAAAAAATTGTCTTGATAGATCCTGGAATGGCTTTTGGTTCGGGAACTCATGAATCAACTTCTATGTGTATAAAGTTGTTGGAAACGACGATCAAGGGAAATGAAAATGTTGCTGACATAGGATGTGGATCCGGAATCCTGGGTCTTAGCGCCCTAGCCCTTGGCGCTGACCGAGTTGACGGGGTGGAAATAGATTTAGTTGCGCTTAATGTGGCTACTGAAAACATAATATTAAATGCGAAAAATTGCCGTTTTATTCCGATGCATGGCGATGGTGCCGCTGCGTTACCTGATGATAGTTATGACGTTGTTATAGCCAATATTGTCGCAAGCGTAATTGCGAATAATTTAATATCGATCAAGAGAATCATGAAAAAAAACGGGGTTGGCATTTTCTCTGGAATAATTGTCGATAAATGGCCTGGCCTTTTAGAATCTTTGACTAAGAAAGGGTTTCTTGTGCAGGAAAAACTTGAAGAAAAGAACTGGATTGCTGTAAAAGTAAGGTTAGCTGACAATGCATAGGCATCGTTTTTTTTGTCAAGAACCGTTATTGTTTAACGAAAAAGTAGCACTATCAATTGCGGACTCACATCATTGCGAAAATGTTTTGCGTCTCGGCATCGGTGAGTGTGTCCATCTATTTAATGGCACAGGGTTAGCCTGCATTGGTGAAATATGTAGCATTAAGGATGGAATAGTCAAGCTCGTCATCAAAGAAGTTTCCCCGGCAAGCTCGAAAAAACAAGATATTATTTTAGCGTGTGGCTGGCTTAAAGCCCAGAAGAACGAATTAATTGTTCAAAAATGTACTGAACTTGGCATACAAAATTTTATTTTTCTGCAAATGGACAATTGCGTGGCAAAATGCGATGAAAAAAAAATTGATCGCCTTAGAAAAATCGCTTTGGAGGCTTGTAAGCAGAGTGGAAGAACGACTTTGCCAAGGGTTGAGGCCGCACAATCTATTGAAAATGGCTTGGAATCATTGCGTGATCGAAGATTACTGTGGGTTAATGAAAATGAGCAAGAAAATTTTTTGCTTGATTTCATTGAAGGGGATTATTTTTGTAAACGCTCTCCTCTCGCATTTATTATCGGGCCTGAGGGTGGTTTTAGTAAACGTGAGTCAGTTTTGCTAAAAGCAGAAAACTGTTTTTCAACTTCCCTTGGCTTTGATTCGGTTTTGCGTTCGGAAACGGCAGCTATAGCAGTGACAGCTTTCCTAACACTCCATGCGATGCGAGGTAATCATTAAATGATACGCATCGCATTGTCGTATATCGGTTGCAAAGTTAATAATTGTGAAATTGAAACTTTGGGACGTCTGTTAACTGCCGCCGGGCATAATGTTGTTCCATATTCAGAGGTGGCAGATGTATACATTCTTAATACATGTACAGTCACCTCTATGGCAGATGCAAAATCTCGGCAGTTGCTGCGCCGACCCAAGAAAATTAATTCCAGAGCAATTACTGTCGGGGTGGGGTGTTTTGCCCAGCGCCTCATCGACCACAATGAAGACATATGCGGGGTAGATTTTCTACTTGGTCAAATTAAAGATCAAGAACTAGTAAATTTCATAAACGAAAATTTAGTTCCCTCAATTGAAAAATTTAATGCCGACAATTTAATTGAAATCGAGAAAAACATAAAGCACAAGCAAGAGAAGACCAGGGCGTTTTTAAAGATCCAAGATGGCTGCGATTGCAATTGTGCCTATTGTATTATCCCTTCTGTCCGAAAAAATTCTCATAGTATGCCCTCTGGACAAATAATCGACAATGTTGAAAGGCTCGTCAAGAATGGTTATCGTGAAATCGTCCTCGCCGGAGTCCATCTGGGTTTGTATGGGCGGGATAGGCCTGGCAATATTGAACTGGCAGATGTTATTGCTAAAATTTCTGTTTTTGATGAAATATCAAGAATTCGGCTGGGTTCTTTAGAGCCTTCAGATTTTTCATCAGACTTAATTGAGGCTTTTCGCCAAAATCACAAACTCTGCGCCCATGTGCATATACCATTGCAATCAGGCAGTAATTCCGTTCTAAAACGCATGCGACGCCCTTATACCGTTGAGGAGTACGCTGCATTGCTGGATTTATTAAGAACTGTCCGTGCTGGTGTTGCTATCAGCACTGATATTATTGTCGGCTTGCCGGGGGAAACTGACGACGACTTTTTGTGTACAAAAAAAATGCTAACGGAGCTGGCTTTTTCTAGAATTCATGTTTTTCCTTATTCTGTACGTCCGGACACTGATGCAGCAAGAATGAAGAACCAAGTTAACGAACAGATCAAGCGCCGCCGGATGGATGAATTGCTTGAAATAGGAGAATCACTAAAAACTGAGCATGCTAAAGGACTTATTGGCAAAGAGATCGCCGTATTGATCGAAAATTTACGGAAAAACGAAAAAGAGCATTATTATTATGGTCATGCTGATGACTATACAGAAGTTAGGGTATATAATGATTGTGTACTAAAAATAGGTTGTGAGGTCGGCCTATTAGCCACCGAAGCAAAGGATGGCTATTTAGTTGGAAGCCTGCTAAAAAGGGGGTGATTTAGATGCCAGATTGCATTTTTTGTAAAATAGTCGCCAGAGAAATTCCAGCGGAGATATTATTTGAAAACGATCAAATTATTGCTATCAAGGACATTGCACCCCAAGCCCCGCATCATATCCTTATTTTGCCAAAGTTGCACATTGACAATCTCTACGATGAAGCCAGCGACAGTGTGATGCGCGATGTCGCAATCGCTGCGAGAAGCCTCGCAGAACAGTTATTTGACAAGGAGAAAACGTCTGGTTTTCGGCTTGTCTGCAACAATGGGCCTGACGGAGGGCAAACAGTTGGGCACTTGCACTTTCACTTATTAGGGGGAAGAGCTTTGACTTGGCCTCCCGGCTAATTTTTTCATTGACACTCTCTAAATTACGATAGTATAATACATCATGTATTTTCTAGGCGGTTAGTCTACTACCGCGCTCAGGAGGGAGGGAAATAGATGTCCGAGGTGCGTGTCGGAAAAAATGAAACTCTCGAGAGCGCATTGCGTCGATTTAAGAAGGAATGTCAAAAATCTGGCGTTATTGCAGAGGCAAAAAAGCGAAAGCATTACGAAAAACCTAGCGTGAAGAAGAAAAAGAAAGCCGAGGCGGCGAAGAAGAAACGTCGTGCGTAAAACAAGTTTTGTGTGTTTGCATAGAACATCACAAACAGGCATCTGTGCGAGTTGACGCTTCCTGCCAGTCGGCAGGCTACCATCGAAAAATATTTTTTGCAGAATTTGAATGTTAACAAAGCGAAGAAAACCTGATTTTTCATTTTTTATGATGAATCGGTATTCGATGCGATGAGACTAAGGTTCGCAAGGGGTATTTGTCGAGTGAGATTTTAACTTGGACTTTTCTGCAGTCGTTTCAAAGAAACGTCGAAAACGCTCGGTTTTGTGCCTCATAAAAAAGTGGAAACGAGCCAAATGATGGGTTTGCTTGACCACAGAAAACATTGAGAGCAAGAATTATTTCAAATATTGTAAATGATGTTTTTGATTGATTAATGGGCTTGGTTTCAAGCCCATTATTTATTTTTTGTTATCTGGAGGGAATATGTTGGATATTTATGAAGAGGATATCAATTTTCCCAATGAAATTAGCAAAATAATTGCAGGAGATAATGATCAGTATTTAATGTTAATCGAATCGGAATTAGGCATGAAAATTATTCCACGAGGCAACGTTTTTACTTTGACCGGATCAAAAAAGCAAATTGCCAAGGCTAAAAGCGTGATGAATCAAATCCGCAAGCTCTATTCCCACAACGATACACCGGCACCAAAGGATGTAAAATCTTTAATAAATATTTATGTTAATCATTCTGAATCTGAGGCCGACGAAATCATTAAGGATACGATCCTCATCGGGTATAAGGGCAAATCTATTCGACCTAAAACAATCGGACAAAAGAAATACGTCGAATCTCTTCGAAAAAACGAATTAGTTTTTGCCATTGGACCAGCAGGCACAGGGAAAACATTTTTAGCAATCGCATTAGCTGTTTTAGCATTGAGTCGTAGAGAATGTGCTCGAATTGTCTTAACTCGCCCAGCTGTAGAAGCTGGTGAACGCTTGGGCTTTTTGCCTGGCGACATGCAAGAAAAGGTGGACCCGTATTTACGCCCGCTTTACGATGCACTCTCCGAAATTATGGGCCCTGAAAAATTTGCCCGCAATTTAGAAAGAGGTATAATAGAGGTGGCACCGCTGGCTTACATGCGTGGCAGAACACTCGAGAATGCCTTCATCATCCTCGATGAGGCGCAGAACACAACAAATGAGCAAATGAAAATGTTTTTGACTAGAATGGGCTTTGGTTCCAAAATAGTTGTAACTGGTGATATAACTCAAATTGATTTACCATATAACAAGCCCTCTGGATTGATCGAAGCAGTAAAGAAACTTGAAAATATTCCTGGTCTGGACATCATCCATCTTAGCTCGGCTGACGTAGTAAGACATCCACTTGTTCAACGTATAATCGATGCTTACTCTTCGTGGGATCATAAAAAGGAGTAGCCTTAAAATGAGTGATTTTTTCCCATTTAATATCAAAAAAAGACTAGCAGAAACGAATCTCACCCAAAATGGAATTTCCGCCAAGAAAGCATTCTGGATGGCGGTTTTGTTTTTGATTGCTGTATTTTTTATATCCTTTGACACAATCTGGTGGGATTACAACTTGCAAGAAGGGGAGAATAGCTCAGCCACGATCATTGCACCAGCTTATATTGAGGTTATTGATATTGGGAAAAGCGAAGAATTGCGTGTTGCTGCTGCAGAAAAAGTAGTCAAGGCATACGATTTTGATTTGAGTATCGAAGAGGAAATGTTGGGGAAGATAAACGCCAATATCGAGGAAATCAAAAAAATAGCTGTAGGAGAAGTCCCTTTAGAAGAAAAGAGAGCTAGTTTCTTAAATTCAACAATCGAGAGCGTTAAGGATTTTGAAGAATCTGACATGGATCTAGTTTTGCAAAGTGATGAAGAAAATTTTAATAGCATGAGGCTTTTTATCGAAGAAATCATTCGCGCAATTTGGGATGCTGGGATTAAAGAAGAAGATATTGCTTCTATTCAGAGGATAATCGAGAACCAGATTAGCGAATCAAAATGGAATCATGGCAACCGTGAATTTATGTTAGCCATTGTTCTCCCAAGACTCTTACCCAACATGGTGCTAAATGAAGAATTAACCCAGGCTCGCATTGACGAAGCAATTAGCAATGTCCCCGACGTCAAAAAACAAATTTTGCAGGGACAAATCATTGTTTCGGAAGGCGAAGAAGTTACGAGGCAGCATGTTGCCGAACTCGAGGCCCTCGGTTTGCAAAATTCACCTGTAACCTTACAAGGCATTTTCGGTCAAACACTTCTCTTAATCATCATCTTTTTCCTATTGTTAGCGTATTTGTATTTTTTCAAGGCGGACATTCTGAAAGATGATCGCAAGTTGTTTCTGTTGGCTTGCATTCTGTTATTTGTAATAGGTGTGGCAAAAATTATTTATGTCATTGCTGACGAGAATCAATTTGCTGGCTATCTTATCCCCACTGCAACAGGTTCACTTCTAGTCGCTATGCTTCTAGACAAAAGAGCGGGATTATACATTTCTATCATTTTAGGGATTCTAGCGGGGATGATCACAGGCTTTAGTTTTCAATTCGCAACCTTTGCTATTTTAAGTGGACTGGTTGCTGTATTATCAGTGACTCATTTAAATCAGCGAACCGACTTAATAAGAGCGGCTCTTATAGTTGGATTTGCCGGTTTTTTAACAGTATTTGCTTTAGAACTAGTTGCCGGCAGCTCGATTGTGCAGGTGCTGCAGATATCGAGTTTGGGCTTTATAAACGGTGTCGCTGCGTCAATCTTAGCTGGAGGATTATTGCCTTTCCTCGAAGGACCATTTGGCATCGTCACTGAGCCTCGCCTTTTGGAATTAAATAATCCTAACTCAGCTTTGCTCAAAAAACTAATGTTAGAAGCGCCAGGAACTTATCACCATTCCATCATTGTCGGCAATTTAGCGGAAGCTGCCGCACAGGCGATTGGTGCTTCTGCGCTCTTAGCGCGAGTTGGCGCATTATATCATGATATCGGTAAGTTAAAGAGGCCATATTTCTTTATTGAAAATCAGGTTGGTGCTGATAATCCACATGATAAACTCGCACCAAGTTTAAGTAATTTGATCATTATTTCTCATCCTCGCGACGGTGCCGAAATGGCAAAAAAAGAAAGACTCCCGACGGAAATAACGGATATAATTCGCCAGCATCACGGCACAGGCTTGCTTTCATTTTTTTATCACCGAGCCTTAGAGCTTGAGAAAATTGAAAAAAAACATAAAATAATTGAGAGTGATTTTCGCTACCCCGGGCCTAAGCCTAAATCCAAAGAAGCTGCAATTGTAATGCTTGCAGATTCGGTGGAGGCGGCGCTTAGGGCGATGGGTAAACCCACGGCAGGAGTTGTCGATGGGCAGGTACGAAAAATTATTAAAGAGCGTCTTGCCGACGGGCAGTTGGATGAAGCAGACTTGACGTTACATGAAATAGATTTAATTACTGGCGCCTTTCTCAAAGTGCTCGCCGGTCATTATCATGCGCGCATCGTATATCCGGATGAGAAAGAATTTTCGGAATTGGAGCGGAGGCGGCTAAATGCAAGTAAAAATTGATTTTTGCGAAGAAGTTGAGCCAGGGCCAGAGGACAAGGATTCCTTGTCAAGCTTAATAACAGAAACATTAAATTGTGAAGGAATCAATAATGAATATGAAGTCAGTGTTCATTTTGTCGACAATGAAACAATTCAAGAACTGAATCATCAGTACTTAAATAATGACGCCGTTACTGATGTGCTATCTTTCCCACTTTTAAGCCAGGCAGAAATCAAACATGAATACGACTACCCAGTTATGTTAGGGGATATTTTTATTTGCATCCCGCAGGCGATAGAGCAAGCTGCAAAATTAGGTCATAGGCTGGAAAGGGAAATGGGTTTTCTGTGCGTTCATGGTCTTCTGCATTTATTAGGTTATGATCATGCTGATGTTGACGATGCTGAAGCAATGTTCGCAAAACAAGAAGCTCTTCTTGCAAAAAATGGCTTGAAAAGAGAAATAAATGCATAAAAATTCTAATCTGATTTCAAGCTTTCAGCATGCTATAGATGGAATAAAATTAGCTCTGGCTCATGAACGAAATATGGGCTTGCATTTTGCAATCGCCTGTTTGACGATTGTCATTTCCTTGTTTTTAAAATTAACTGCCATTGAATTCTCTCTTATTATTCTCTGTATTGGGTTAGTGATTGTTGCTGAAATGTTAAATACAGCTATCGAAAAAACTGTCGACTTAATAAGCTTGGAAAAACGTCCGGAAAGTAAATTTATTAAAGATGTCTCTGCAGCAGCTGTCTTAATCGCCTCGATAGTTGCAGCTGTCGTTGGGGCCATGGTGATAATACCAAAAATTTTACTATATATTGTGTAAAGCGAGGTTTTTTGCAATGATAAACTACAAAGAATTGCTCCAAAAAGCTGAAGAGTACGCCAAGAGATCATATTCGCCATATTCTCATTTTCCTGTCGGAGCTGCATTGCTTGCTGAAAATGGGAAGATATACGGTGGAACTAATATTGAAAACGCTTCTTTTGGGGCGACTATTTGTGCTGAACGAGTTGCAATATTTAGTGCTATTGCCGATGGAGAAACCTCTTTTAAAGCAATCGCTGTCGTATCAAGAGACGAAAACCCATGTTTCCCTTGCGGTATTTGTCGTCAAGTCTTTACAGAATTTGCTCCGGATATGGAGATTGTAATGTTCGATGAAGATGTTCTTAAAATTTACAAGGCAGCAGAATTATTGCCTTACGCATTTAATTTAAAGGTGGTCGAAAATAATAATGAATGATTCTAATTTTAAATCAGGAATAGTAGCTATCGTAGGTCGACCAAATGTGGGTAAGTCGACGCTAGTTAATCAGATTGTGGGGGAGAAGGTTTCTATTGTTACGCGCAAACCACAAACTACGCGCAATAGAATTGCTGGCATCCTCAACGACCAGCGCGGGCAGATTGTTTTTTTAGATACCCCAGGGTTCCATGAATCTGACAGGATCATTAACAAGCGCCTATCTGAGACTGCTCTCCGGGCGCTAAAAGAGTGTGATCTAATCATTTGGGTAGTTGATGGCTCATGTTTACCTAAGGAAGATGAAATTGCCCTGGCAGGTTTCTTACAGAACGTAAGGTCTCTAGTCATGATTGCTATCAACAAGTCAGACATGTTTGCGAAAAATCACCGGGGAATTATAAGCGAGCCCTACCAAGCGCTTCTCCCCGGCAAAAATACTTATGCGATTTCTGCGCTTTCTGGTGATGGCGTCGAAACCATAATTAACCAAGCTTTTGCTACGCTTCCGATGGGTGAAGCGTTATATCCTGAAGACGAATACACCGATCAGACTGAAAGGTTTCTTGTGTCCGAAATAATACGCGAAAAGTTGTTCAATGCACTGCATGATGAGATTCCCCATAGTTTGGCCGTTTTAGTCAATGAAATGAAAACCAGGGATAACCAGACTTTATATATTGCAGCTGATATTCTGATTGAACGAGAATCGCAGAAACCTATTGTGATTGGCAAAAAGGGAGATAACCTTAAAAAGATTGGGCAGGAAGCAAGAGCTGAGCTGGAAGATATTTTTTCTACAAAAGTATTTCTCGAACTGTGGGTAAAAGTTCGACCTAAATGGCGCGAAAAAGATTTATTTTTGCGTCAACTAGGAATCATCTAAGCACAAATGCCTACTTTTTGCGATGCAATCACTGTTTTACGCGTATATGATTTAGGCGAGGCCGATAGAATAGCAGTATGCCTTGGCCAGAAAACCGGAAAAATTAGTTGCGTCGCAAAAGGAGCGCGCAAATCTGGGGGAAGATTTTCCGGTAAAGTACAGCCTCTTAATACCGGCAATGCAATGATGTATACTGGCAAATCCTTGAATACGATTAATCAATTTGAGATTACCGACGCTCATTTAAAAATAAAATCAGACTTGCTCAAGCAGTGTATCGGAATGGTTATTGTTGAGGCTATTGATGCTTCTTTAGAAAAAGAATCACCTTCAGAAGAGGCTTTTTCGTTATTAAACCGTTCCCTTTTTTGTTTAGCCGATGCAAATTTTAATAGTATGGTATTGTATTCTTTTTTGCTGCAATTGCTCAGTATAACTGGTTTTCAACCAGAATTATCAGCTTGTGCCAATTGCTCGAATCCAAATACAAATCAAAAAATGGTTTTAAGTACGTCTTCGGGTGGCTTAATTTGTACAGATTGTCGTCATTTATTTCATGACGTCATTGGTGTTGACCCTGATACTGTCTTTCAACTAAAATTTATGCAGCAGCTTGAGTGGCATGTTGAAGAGATTAATCGTAATGGATTTTTTGTTTCCAATAAGGCAGCAGGATTTATCGAAAAAATGTATGAGCAGTCCTGGGGGAAAAATTTACGTTCCTTGGAATTCCTCAAAAAAAACTTTATTTCATAACATAATTGACGAAGGGAATTAGCTTTTTCTCATTTAGGGATGGAGGCTTCTAATTATAGGAGGGATATCAATGACTTTCCAAGAAATTATTTTAGAGCTGAATCAATTCTGGTCCAAACAAAATTGCATCATCTTGCAGCCCTACGACACTGAAAAAGGAGCAGGAACGATGAATCCGGCTACATTTTTACGGGTCCTGGGTCCGGAACCGTGGAATGTCGCTTATGTTGAACCTTCGCGACGACCTACGGATGGGAGATATGGGGAAAACCCGAATCGCCTCCAGCATTATTATCAATATCAGGTAATAATGAAACCTTCCCCATTAAATATTCAGGATCTATATTTAGCGTCTCTTGAGATAATGGGGATTAATCCACTAGAACATGATATAAGATTTGTTGAAGATAATTGGGAATCTCCAACTTTAGGTGCATGGGGGCTCGGGTGGGAAGTTTGGCTAGATGGAATGGAAGTTACACAATTTACTTATTTTCAGCAATGCGGCGGATTCGACTTAAAGCCCATTCCTGTCGAAATTACTTACGGGATTGAAAGACTTGCGATGTTTATCCAGAAAAAAGATTCAGTCTATGATATAGAATGGGTAAAAGGTATAACTTATGGCGATGTTCACCATCAAGGCGAGGTCGATCACTCAAAGTATAATTTTGAAATTTCCGATGTCGATATGTTGCAAAAACTTTTTGAGATGTATTCAAATGAAGCTAAAAAAATAATCGAAAGTGACATAGTTTTACCGGCATACGATTATGTTTTAAAATGCTCCCATGTATTTAACCTCCTCGACGCCCGAGGAGCAATTAGTGTTACAGAGCGCACAGGCTATATCGGAAAAGTCCGTACACTGGCTCGCCTGTGTGCCGAAAAATTCATTGCCCAGAGAGAAGCACTTGAATTTCCTCTACTTCAGAAGGAGGGCTCCGTCAATGCATAATTATTTATTTGAGATTTTAACAGAAGAACTGCCATCATCCTTCGTTGGGCCAGCCCTTGAAGACATGAAATCCTACTTGGAAAAGGGTTTTAGCCAAGAGGGAATCGCCTACGATGAAATTAAAATATATGGAACACCACGGCGTCTAGCCTTTTTAGTTAGTGGACTACCGGTAGCCCAGACCGACAGAGAAATTTCTGCCAAGGGGCCTTCTGTTAAAGCCGCATTCGATGGTGATGGCAATTTTACCAAGGCTGCATTGGGATTTGCCAAAGCGCAAAGCATTGCCCCGGAATCAATGAAGAAAGAAGAAATTAATGGCGTTGAATATTTGATTGCTACCAAAAAAATTACTGGTCAAAGCATCCAAGAATTATTAAAGATTCTAGTCACTGAACTTTTATCGAGTTTGCGTTTCCCAAAAAATATGCGGTGGGGGATGGGCGGGTATTTGTTCGCGCGCCCAGTTCACTCGATGATTTCTCTTTTAGATGACCAAGAATTGACAATACGCTTTGCCGACATTGTCAGTGGCCGAAGTACTAGAGGTCATCGTTTTTTATCCACAGATATTATTTCTATAGAAAAGGCCGAGGATTATGAACGAGTGCTGCTCGAGAATCATGTTGTTCCGTCAATTGCTGCGAGATCCGATATGATTCGAACTCAAATCACTGATATAGCACAATCCAACAACTTAGCTGTAGAGATTGACGTGGATCTGCTTAGCGAGGTTGTAAATTTAGTCGAGGAATCACATCCGATTATGGGTTCATTTGCTGAGGAGTATCTACAGCTGCCTGAAGAAGTTTTAATAACAACGATGCGGGAGAATCAACGCTACTTTCCGGTCAGGCGGCTTACAGATGCTAGATTGGCTCCGCATTTTATTACAATCGCCAATGGCAAACTCGTTTCTGATGCAATTATACGGGAAGGAAATGAAAAAGTATTGCGAGCTCGCCTCGCCGATGCTCTGTTCTTTTTACACGAAGATACTAGGCGCCCGTTAGTGGATAAAGTTGATGGTCTAAAAAAAGTAACATATCATGAAAAGCTTGGTTCGATATATAGTAAAGTTAATCGAATTGCTCTGATTGCCGAATATCTAAGAAAAGAGATTAACACTTTAGATATTGACCCTGCTTTGCTTCAGCGCGCAGCTAAATTGTCAAAAGCCGATTTAACAACGCATATGGTTTTTGAATTTCCGGAATTGCAAGGGATAATGGGACGATATTACGCTGAGCACGATGGAGAAGATCAAGAAATCTCTAAGGCTATTGACGAATATTATCGCCCCCGTCATGCTAGTGACTCGTTGCCGTCCAACGGAATTGGTAAAATATTGGCTCTCGCTGATAAAATTGATACATTGACTGCTTGTTTTGCAATCGGAATAGTGCCGACTGGCTCTCAGGACCCCTATGCGCTTAGACGTTCAGCCCTCGGCATTTTGAACATAATTTTAGAAAACAATTTTAATCTCAGCTTACGAGAAATATTTAAGTTTACCTTGGAGATACTTTCTTCACAAGAAAATATCTCTATTAATGAACAATCGATTGAAAAACTAATGGATTTCGTTAAACAACGAATCGTTTACTTGGTAAGCGCGCAAGGCATTTCTCACGAGATTGTTGAAGCTACAACGGAAGTATCAGCGGAAAATATCATTGATGTAACGCTCCGCGCCAAGGCGATCCAAGTAGTTTTAAACGATGAAAAGCAATTGAATACGCTGTTAGCGCTAAAAAGAGCTATCAATCTCTCGAAAAAGCGCACTAGATTTTTGCCTCCAAATCCTGCGTTAATCGATAACGAGGCAGAAAAAGCGCTTTGTAATATATTCCAGGAGGCATCTTCAACGCTGCATGAAAAGTGTTCACTGGAACAATTCGAAGCGCTATTCGATGCTTACTCGAAGTTTTGTGATCCGATTAACCGATTTTTTGATGAGGTAATGGTTATGGATAAAAATGATGATGTTAGAGAAAACCGGTTGGCTCTGCTGGCTGCAATTGTAGAACCTGCTTTAAAAATTGCCGATATCAGTAAGTTAATCTAGTAAGATTAAGGAGCCGCATAAGCGGCTTTTTAATATTGCGCCCTTCGCAAGCTTTGTATATAATATGTCATATATTAATTAATGACATATTATTGGAGGTTGCCGCTATTCAATTATCGAGCCGACAAGAATTAATCATAAAAATGCTCAAAGAGTCAGGCCCACTGACAGCCGAGCAAATATCATCCAGATTGGATCTTTCAAAGCCGACAATCAGGCCTGATCTTGCAGTCTTAAGCCTAGCCGGGTTTTTAGATGCCAAACCTAAAGTCGGCTATTTTGTGTGCATTAAAGAAAATCAAGGTATTTTTATGCGTTATGTGCGGACACTAAAGGTTGCTGAGCTTATGTCAACGCCAACAATCGTCCAGGAAAATTCTTCGGCATTTGATGCAGGAGTACGTTTTTTTACAGATGATGTTGGGTCAGTTTATATTGTTGACCATGAAAACTCTTTAGTCGGTGTTGCATCAAGGAAAGATTTTTTAAGAGTAAGCCTTGGAGGCGCCGATTTAGAAAAACTTCCAGTTTCTATGCTCATGACCAAACACCCGAATGTTCAATTTGTTAAGGAGGATGATGATATCTACACGGCTGCAAAAATTTTAAGAGATTTTAGCATCGAGAGTTTGCCAGTGATCAGTTTTTCTAATTCGCCTCATGATGAAAGCAAGAGGATATTGAAGGTGCTGGGTCGAATATCTTTAGAAACGATAAATAGCATTTTTGTCGAAGCCGGCGAAGTGTTAGAGAGGTGATGATTTGTAATGGATCAAGACCAGAAACAGCGGTTTAAGATCTACATTGTTTCCGATTCGATTGGTGAAACAGCAGAGCTTGTTGTCCGGGCGGGCATCAGCCAGTTTTCGGCAAATAATTTTGAAATTAAGCGAATGCCATATGTTAATGATCGGAATTTTATCGATACGATCTTAGACACAGCTACCAAAAAACCTAGTATGCTTGTTTATACCCTGCTTGACAGTGATTTGAGAATATACTTAGCGGAAAAGGCACTTGAAAAATCTATCGAGGCGATTGATTTGATGGGGCCTCTTTTGAATAGCTTGTCATCAATTACAGGGGTCGAGCCAAAGATGGAACCAGGTAAGATTCACCGATTAGACGCAGAGTACTTTCAGCGCATCGAGGCTATTGAGTTTGCTGTAAAATTTGACGATGGCAAGGATCCTCGAGGATTGTTTAAGGCGGACATTGCTTTGGTAGGTGTTTCCCGGACCTCAAAAACACCTATAAGTATGTATTTGGCAAACCGTGGCTATAAAGTCGCAAATATTCCGCTAGTTCCTGAAGTAACGCCTCCAAAAGAGCTCTTTGAAATTTCTAATCGTAAAATGGTGGGGCTGACAATTAATCCGGAAGAATTATTCTCGATTCGCCAGACACGATTAAAGGTTCTGGGGCTACCTAACCAAGCTGACTATGCTAATCTTGACAGGATTCTCAGTGAGCTGGATTTTGCTGAAGCCTTAATGAGAAAACTGAAGTGCCCGATAATCAACGTTACCAAAAAAGCAATTGAAGAAACAGCCAATGAAATAATCGATTGTATTAAAAAAAGGAGGGAAACCACAGATGTCTGAAAAGAAAGTCTATTTATTTAGTGAAGGCAATGCTTCTATGAAAAGCATCCTGGGGGGAAAGGGCGCTGGCTTGGCGGAAATGGTAAGTATTGGTCTACCTGTTCCGCCCGGCTTTACAATCTCGACAGGTGCATGTAATGAATATCAGGTAGAACACAAGCTTTCCCATGACTTGATCAGCCAAGCTGAGAGCGCTTTGGCTACTCTCGAAGCGAGCACAGGGAAAACTTTCGGCTACGGCGATAATCCTTTGCTCGTATCCGTTCGTAGCGGTGCCGCTGTATCAATGCCAGGGATGATGGATACCATTTTAAATCTAGGTCTCAACGATGAGACGGTTGAAGTCGTTGCCAAAGCTACTGACAATGAACGTTTCGCCTTAGATTGCTACCGCCGTTTCATCCAAATGTTTGGTGAAGTTGTGATGAAAGCACCTTACAGCGATTTTGAACATGCACTCGATGTACTTAAAAAACGAGCAAATGTTTCTTTTGACAACGAACTTACATGTGAAAATTTACGCGAACTTGTCGTTACGTTCAAAGCGATTGTCCGCGACAATGCGCAAGCAGATTTTCCGCAAGATACTAAAAAACAGCTCTATATGGCCATTGAGGCTGTCTTTGATTCTTGGCAGAATCCGCGAGCGAAAATATATCGTCAAATCAACAAAATTTCTGACGATATTGGGACCGCAGTGACTGTCCAATCCATGGTTTTTGGTAATATGGGATCTGATTCAGGAACAGGTGTTGCCTTCACTCGCAATCCATCGACCGGCGAAAAACTCCTGTATGGAGAATATCTGTTCAACGCTCAAGGCGAGGATGTTGTTGCAGGTGTTAGGACACCACACCACATCTCGCAATTGGAATCGGAAATGCCGGAAGTTTTCCAGCAGTTTGTCGATATTTGCACCCGTCTCGAAACTCATTACCGAAATATGCAGGATATTGAATTTACTATCGAAAAAGGTAAACTTTATTTGCTGCAAACCCGAACAGGCAAAAGGACTGCAGCAGCGGCGATGAAGTGTGCCGTCGATATGGCTGAAGAAGGTTTAATCAGCAAAAAAGAAGCTATCATGAGAGTCGAGCCGGAACAATTGAATCATGTGATGCATCGACGCATCGATCATAGCCTGAAATATGACATAATTGCCCGAGGTTTACCTGCTTCACCTGGGGCTGCCCTGGGAGTCATTGTATTTGACTCGGATGATGCCGTTGACAAAGTAAAAGCTGGCGCAAAAGTTATATTAGTACGAACCGAAACTACTCCTGATGACATCCATGGAATTTTGGCAGCAGAGGGGATTTTAACTTCCCGGGGTGGGATGACCAGCCATGCGGCTGTGGTAGCAAGGGGAATGGGAAAACCATGTGTCTGCGGTTGTGATGCAATCAAAGTTAATCTTGTTTCACGTGAATTCAATGTAGATGATAAAACCTTTCGCGAAGGCGATTTGATTACCATCGATGGCGGAACCGGAGACGTAATCAATGGCGAGGTCACTCTGATTGATCCAACACTTGGAGAGGAATTTCGGACCATTTTGGCTTGGGCAGATGAGTTTAGAAGACTAAAGGTATATGCCAACGCGGATAATCCTCAAGATGCTTTAAAAGCAAGGGAATTTGCAGCGCAAGGAATTGGACTTTGTCGCACGGAACATATGTTTATGGCCCAGGATCGAATTCCATTAGTCCAAGCGATGATTTTGGCGGAGGATGACGAAGAACGGAAATTAGCTTTAAATAAGCTTATGCCGTTGCAAATGAATGATTTTATTGGTATTTTCGAAGCGATGGAAGGTCTGCCTGTCACCATTCGCTTGCTAGATCCGCCGTTGCACGAGTTCTTACCCAATGGTGAAGATTTAACAGTTGAAGTTCGGACATTAAAACTGACAGGCGGGGATTCAAAAAATATAGCATCAAAAGAAAATTTACTACGAAAAGTTAAAGCCTTGGCAGAGTTTAATCCAATGCTTGGGCATCGTGGAGTTCGCTTAGGGATTGTGCATCCAGATATATATCAGATGCAGATTAAAGCAATTGCATTGGCGGTAGTAGACCTAGCTAAGCGGGGAATATCAGTCGTTCCTGAAATTATGATCCCACTTGTTGTCCATGCTAATGAACTACAGTTTATGCGGGAGATTACAGTCGAAACGATGGATGAGATTCTAAAAGAAAACAATGTCGATGTTTCTTACTCAGTAGGAACGATGATCGAAGTGCCAAGGGCATGCGTTACTGCTGATGATATTGCTGAATTTGCTGACTTCTTTTCATTTGGCACCAATGATCTGACACAGACTACCCTCGGATTTTCCCGAGACGACGCCGAAGGTAAATTCTTGCATTTCTATGTAGAGCACAAGATTTTGAAAGATAATCCATTTGCCGTCATCGATGAAGATGGAGTTGGTGCACTTGTCAAAATGGGCATTGCCAATGGACGAAAAAGAAAACCTAATCTCAAAATCGGCGTTTGTGGTGAACATGGTGGGGATCCGCAATCAATTAAATTTTTCCACAAATTGCCACTAGATTACATTAGCTGCTCGCCTTATCGGGTGCCGATTGCTAGACTAGCGGCTGGGCAGGCTGCCTTAACTGAAAATGATGGATAATCTTGGTGGCAAGTAGTCATTAAGTGACTCAGGTCATTTAGGACTATTCTTATAAAATCTTGAACGGAAATGCTGGATTTTTGATTTGTGCATGTACCAATCAAAAATAGCTGGGAATATGGATTGAGTAGCAATATTTCTCTAGTTTTAAGGGGGCTGATCGTTTCAGCCCCCTTCGATTTGCCAATGTTTATTTTCTGGGGTAAAATACTCTCTGTGATGTAAGGCTAGGAACATATGTATGGGATGGATGTGGATTATGCCGACAGTTTTCACCAATTTTATTGGAGTGGGGGCCTTGGTTGAACGCGATAACAAATATTTACTAGTTAAACAAGGCTTCGGGGAAATGTTGAATAAGTGGGTTTTGCCAGGTGGACATTTGGAAAATGGTGAAGCGCTTTCCCATGCTGCCCTGCGGGAATTAAAAGAGGAAACAGGGCTTGATGGAAAAACAATGGGTATTATTGCTATCCGCTCTAAGCAAATTGATTCAAATACCACCGATATCTATATCGTGTTCTTGGTAGAGGAAAAAGATACAACTCAAACAGCTATTGCAGATGGGAAGGAAATACTGCAAGCTGCTTTTTTTTCCATCCCTGATTTGAGTAGCGACAGCGATGTGGCCTGGTTAGCAAAGGAAATCTGCTTAAAGCACCACCAAGATCATTACAATCTCTATCCGCCGGCCTCAATCGATGGGCTGCCATATCAGCCTTTCGGATTTTACGAATTTTACATTTAAGAAAAATATAAATTTTAACTGGAGGGCTAAAGATGGACTCAATCGTACGCGACATGAACCTTTGGGAAAATGGGGAGCGCAAAATTTCGTGGGCATGGGAGCACATGCCAATATTGCAAAAAATTTCTGAGGAATTTTCTCAGAGCCAGTGCCTAAAAGGAGAACGAATCGTTGTTTCCATTCATCTGGAAGCAAAAACTGCTAATCTCGCCAAAGTACTGGCTGCTGGTGGTGCGGATGTCTATGTTACAGGGAGTAACCCTTTGTCGACGCAGGATGACGTATCGGCTGCCTTGGCGAAAACCGGCATTAAAGTTTTTGCTTGGCATAATGCGACCGAGGCCGAATATGTCGAGCATTTGAATCGTGCTTTGGATTGTAAGCCTACAATTGTCATTGATGATGGTGGAGATTTAGTTCATTTATTGCACTCGACACGTAAAGAGATGGCCAGTGATGTTATTGGGGGTAGCGAAGAGACCACTACTGGGGTTTTGCGTTTGCGTGCTAGAGCACGTGATAAAGAATTGTCCTTCCCGATGATTGCCGTCAACGATGCTTATTGCAAACATCTCTTTGATAATCGCTATGGAACGGGGCAATCAGTTTGGACTGCGATCATGCAAACTACTAATATGGTGATGTCAGGAAAAAATGTCGTTGTAGCTGGTTATGGATGGTGCGGAAAAGGTGTTGCGATGAGAGCGAAGGGCCTTGGAGCGCACGTTATTATTACCGAGATTGATCCCGTCAAGGCAATTGAGGCTGTCATGGATGGCTTCAAGGTGATGACAATGGACGAAGCAGCGCCGTTAGGCGACGTTTTTGTCACGGTAACCGGGTGTTCAGATGTAATTCGAAAATCACATTTTGCCTCAATGCCTAATGGTGCAATAATGTGCAATGCCGGTCATTTTGATGTCGAAATCAATATCCCGGAACTTGAAACAGCCGCAGAGAATAAATTTTTAGCGAGAAACAATATTATGAGCTACAAAATGTCGGATAAGCGGACCATCAACCTTTTAGCCGAGGGTCGCTTAGTCAATCTTGCTGCCGGAGATGGACATCCGATAGAGATTATGGACATGAGCTTTGCCCTGCAGGCGTTAGCAGCGAAATATGTTGCGGAAAATATGCGTGGTGTTGAGGCTCAAGTGTATGAAATACCTAGCATTTTAGATCAAAAAGTCGCGGAATATAAATTAGCCGCTTGGGGGATACAGATTGACAAATTGACTGACGCTCAAACAGATTATTTGGGCAGTTGCGGCGTCTAAATGAAAACGTTACTGAAAAACGTCGCAATCGTTCCAATGGATGGGTCACACAAAACCTTCGCCGATAGCTATTTAGAAATCACTGATTCAAAGATTTCTGGTCTTTGGCAAGCCTCAGAATTTGCGGATTTATCGCGACAGCAAAACTGGGATAAGGTCATCGACGGGACTGGCAAATGTGTGATGCCTGGCCTGGTGAATGGTCACACTCATACTCCAATGGCACTATTGCGTGGCTATGGGGAAGGATGCAACCTTCATGACTGGCTTTTTTCTAAAATTTTTCCAGCTGAAGAAAAGTTAAACGCTGAAAGTGTTTATCATGGGGCGATGCTAGCCATCGCAGAAATGTTGCTAAATGGAATTACGTGCTTTGCCGACCAGTATTTTTTCTGCGAAGCCATTGCTAAGGCGGTGCTCGACTCGGGTATCAGAGCCAACATTTCTCGCGGGTTGCAATGTTTTGATCAAGATTTTTCTTCACCAAAAGATGACTACCGCCTGCGCGAGGGCGAATCGTTGTATAGAGATTATCATGACGCTAATGACGGACAGATAAAAATCTGGGTAGGGCCTCATTCGGTGTACACCTGCGTGCCCAGATACTTACAAGCCGCAATCGAGCTAGCGGGGAAACTTGGCACAGGCATGCATATCCATTTGTCGGAAACTGCTGATGAAGTTGAAAAATGCATAGCCGTGTATGGGGCAACTCCTTTTCAGCACTGCAAATCCCTAGGTTTCTTTGACAGTGTGCCGGTTTTAGCTGCTCACTGCGTCCATCTTTCAGAAGATGATTTTGCAGTCATCGCTAACGCTAAAGACATTAGAATCGTTCACAATCCAGGGAGTAATTTAAAATTAGCTAGTGGAATCGCTCCACTGAAAAAAATACTCAACCAGAAAACGCAGATATGCTTGGGCACTGACGGAGTTGCAAGCAATAATGACGCCGACATATTAAAAGAAATCAGGCTTGCTGCAACTTTAGCGAAGGTCAGAGAGCATGACCCCTTAGCTGTCGGACCTTGGGATATCTTGGAAATGGCGACTCGAAGGGGATGCGCTTCACTTGGGTTTGACAATGCTGGTACAATAAGGGTAGGTGGACTTGCAGATTTAATTGTCCTAGACATCAGTCGGCCAAACATGTATCCATTGCACGACTTGATCACAAACATTGTATATTCATCAAATGCTTCCAATGTAGCGCATGTCTTTGTAAATGGAGTCATGCTTGTTGAAGACGGTGAATTGACACAAATTGACTTGCCCCGGTTACTGACAAATGCGCAAAAGCTGGCTGAACGATTAACTAATTGAATTTTCTAAGGAGGTTTGAATGCTAAATCGAAAAATACTTGTGGGGTGCATATCATTTTGCATTTTTTTGTTCCCAATTTGCTTTTTGCAAGCGGAGACAGTTTTAGCTGCAAATAATACAAATCTCACCGCATCGAGTATCGTCGAGGCGCAAAAAAAATTAATAACCCTTGGGTATCTCGATGCTCAACCTAGTGGAGCATATGATGCACCAACAATTAATGCAGTCAAGCTGTTTCAAGGAAAGGCGGGATTGACTGCCGATGGTTGGCTGGATTTAAAAACGATTGCTGCCCTTGATAGTGCCATCAATGCTAGAAATGCGACGCCTAGCCGCGGAGTTGCAGTTGATCGTACCATTCCTGTTGCCGATACTGGCAAATACGGCGAATATATTGATTGGGCACAAGCAAATGGTGTATTTAAAATTGGTTCCGTTGTTAAAGTGACAGATTTCAAGACCGGGAAAACTTTTAATATTAAAAGAACGTATGGCCATAACCATGCAGACTGCGAGCCTTTGACTAAAGAAGATACAGCAACAATGCTATCAATCTGGGGCAAGTGGTCTTGGGCTACACGTGCTGTCATTGTCGACGTAAATGGCCGAAAATTAGCTGCATCAATGTCTGCGTTGCCTCATGCAGGGCTCGACTCTGCTCCAGCAAACGCTACTGTATCAAATCGGAGCGGGAGTTATGGCAGGGGAATGAATTTAGACGCTGTCAAAGGCAATAATTTTGATGGGCATTTTGATATTCATTTTTTAAATAGCAAAACACACGCCACCAACAAAATTAATCCGGAGCATCAGAAATGCGTTAAGGTAGCTGCAGGGAAGTAGACTATTTTAGATTTACCAACTAGAAGCGCCTATGCCCATTAAGAGGCAAAGGCGCTTCTTTTATTTTTTGCCTTGTTTTTGTCTTTTTACTTGAGAGATAAAAGAATCAATCTTGGCTTCGATAACCGGCGGCAATTTATTTCCATCGAGTTCTAATGACAAAAAGGGATAGCCTTTATTTTCGTTCTTGAGGAAAAATTCAGCAATTCTTCCCGGCATGCAGCCAAAAGGATATAACGATACTATCCCTTGATAATTCTCTTGGGCTTCAATTCCGGAACCAACTGTTAAAATTGCCTCACCTGTCAACTGCAAATCAAGATGACGCGCACCTTTAGAAATAATGCTATCTATATCTAAAATTTTCTTTTCGAGTAACAAACCACAATCAGCAAAAACCTTTTTTATCTTTTTTTCCATTAATCTTTTCACAAATATTTCGATCTTTTTCTTCAACTTGTCGACAGCATTGATTTGTTTTAAAATACCATTTTCCTCTAAATAGTCGCAATAATATACCCACTCGTGGATCGGTGCAATAACGGGAATAATTGACTGCTCAAGCAATCTTTCGATTACTTCTGTTTGGCATGAATCGCTGCGTCGAACAAAAATCTCCCCGATAATATATACGGCAGGCAGATTATTGAGATTATGTTGTTTTTCAATGTTTGCTAATTCTTGGGCAGATTTACGCATTTCCTCGAATATTTCTTTGATACTTGAAGTGGCAAATCTTTCAATTATTCTTTTTACACAAGTATCAAATATTTCAAGAGCTGGCCCTGGGTGTTTTGCAGAAACACGGAGCGCTGACTTCATGTCACTCAATAGGTCATTGGTTAAAATGCCTAGCCATGATCTGAGCATGAAATTCCGACTGAAAGAATTATAGCTGTCTTCTGAGGATACCGTTAGAAAATCAATATCCCCATAACCTTCTTTGGCCAAGACGTCTCTCGTTAACTTTGTGTATTGCCCAAATCGACATGGGCCATTAGCAGTTGGCAAGAAAATATTATAGTCATATTTTGTTTCCAGTTCATGCTGTCGTAGGTAATCTAAAATACTCCCCAAGACCAGATTAAATGGTAGGCATTCTTTGCATGTTGTTAAAGATTGACCTGCTCGAAGATTCTCTGAAGTTGGAATTGGTAAAGGTATTGAATGGTATCCTAGATATTCAAAACCTTTTGCCAGTAAAGCAGCTGAGTATCCGCCCATTGAGGGCACTATAATCGCCGAGCGTCCGCTTGTTAATTTCTTTGGTAGCGAAGATTTAGCCATATCTAAATCACTTTTTTGAGGAGTTGCCTTGCTTGCATTTATAATCTGTCGATAGTTCTCCAAAATATCGACAAAAGCCTCGATTCTAGTTTCAACTCCAGCATTAGAGGTGTGCCCGTCAAGCTCAATAGTTAGCGAAGGCTTGCCGCCCATTATATTGCGGAAATAATTCAACAAGAATGAATCAGGTCCGCAACTGAAGTTGGTAATATAAACCCCAAATAAATTGCGATGCTGAGAGACATATTTTGCCGCTTCGACAATGTACTGTCCGCTAGCCCAGTACATTTCCTGCTCGGCTAAATTCCGCATGCCATCTAAAATATAATTACAGGGGAAGACGTAATAATTCTTGCAAGCTATTTTTTTTGTTATTCCCATGTTCAAGTCGGAGGCAAAAGCATTATATGTTCTACCGAAAACCACAATCCCTAATGCATTTGTCTCTTCCATTTCTTTAAAAGCTGCCGAGACCTTTGTTTTAATTTCTAATTCCCTTGCTAATTGCGTAGTGACAGCTGTATCGAAGGCTTTTTTAGCCAGTTTTTGTGTAAAACCGAGTTGTTGAGCCAAATCGAGAAAAGACAGCTCGCTGTCAGCATAATCATTAGTCAAATTAATGATAGGTCTGAGCAAGCGCATTTTAGACTCTAATGAAGCAAGAATACTATCTGTCATGTACGGGTTGGCTTGCACAAATGGGCATAAGGTTCCGGTTTGCCCATTAAAGGTTTGCACATTCTTTATATGAGGAAGAAAAAAATAATCGGCCTCTTTTGTTGTCGCAGCAACTGCAAGGCGGTGAGCATGCATGACAGGGTAACAAAATTCGGAAACGAAATCACCCGTAATATGGGCATCCACAAATTCAATAAGCGTGACAGTTAGCCCAAGCTCTTTAAAAAAAGTTGAAAACAGTGGGAAAAAAGAGTTCATCATCAAGGACTTTGTTAAGATAATTTTTTTCTTATTGACTTCTTGTGTCAAATCATCCTTAGATTGGGCAAAAATTATTTTCTCATATGCAGATACCAAGTCAAGTTTATCAATTCTTTCACTATTTTTTTCTTTAGTATCAGTTTTGCTATTATACTTATCACATGCACCCCCAAAAGACATTTTCTTCGTGTCAATTTCGATTAGGCTGATCTGGCATTTCAGATCACACCTTTCTTTACCGCCATGGCAAAAGAAGGGGGCTAAATAATTAACGCTTTTCACTAAATAATCACTGATATCGCTGGGTGTCACTTCAATATCGTTGCGTTGCCATTTTTCAATCCAAATCAAAGATGCTCCAAAAGCGCCCATCAATCCGGGGTGCGGTGGAACAATAACAGGTTTTTTTAACAATTTTGACATCGCTATCGGTATAGCTGAGTTAAAACAAACCCCTCCCTGCATAAAAATTTTTTTCCCAACGGTGCGGTTACCCTTGACCCTCGTTAAATAATTGTTGCAAATCGAGTAAACAAGCGCAGCACAAATATTTTCTACGGAGATGCCCGAAAGAATAGCCGATTTTATATCACTTCCGATGAAAGCAGCACATTGATCGTTAAAGTGTGGAGGCGAATCACCTTTTTTGGCGAAATCACCGATTTTTTCAGTTGCGATTGAAAGAGATTCTTTTGCTGCTTCTTCGAGAAACGAGCCTGTTCCAGCAGAGCAAGCTTCATTCATCGCATAATCTGAAGGAACACCACCTGTTAAAAAAGTATACTTGGCATCCTGCCCGCCGATTTCGAAAATAGTGTCGACATCCTCGTCAAAAAACACGGCAGCCTTAGCATGCGCCAATATTTCATTGACGTTGAGGCATTGATTTAAATACAAAGAAGCGATAACTCTGCCCGAGCCTGTTGTCACTATCCCTTCGACGCGATCAATAGCGCGATGCTCATCTATGATCATCTGGAGGCATTTTTTCACGGCTAAAATAGGGTCGCCGTGGGTGCGTAAATAATTTGAAGCGATAATTTTTTTTGAATCAATGTCAACTATTACTGCCTTGGTTGTGGTCGAACCAATGTCGATCCCCAAAACAAACTTCATCTCTTTGCTCAAGGTGACAAGATCATTACTCAATGTCGGCCAGGTCATGAATTCAACGGTGCTGGATGCATCGAGCGGCTCGTACTTGATTGCATTTTCAGCACAGCACTCACTATTGCTATATTTAAAACTTTGATTTCTTGATTCAGACATGGCCGCACCTACCGATGTAAAAAAAACAGCTTCGTCGGCAACCACTAATTCTTTTACCGAGCTTCGCATAGCTTCCACAAATTTGTAATTGCAGGCCATGCCACCAATTATCATGATAGTTTTATTCTGGCATCCGTCAATGAGATTGAGAGCTTTGTTAGCCATCATTTTTATTAGACCACCGATGACACGGCTCTTGCTTACACCCTTATTTAGAGCATGGGTGCAGTCACTTTTACAGAAAACCGAGCAGCGGTCAGCCACAGCATAAGAATTTTCTAAATCGGCGATGAGATTAGCTTCTTCGATTTCTAGACCCATTCGCTTAATCTGCTGGACTAAAAACTCTCCTGTTCCCGAAGCACACTTATTTCCAGCCACAACATCAATTATGTTGCCGAAGGAATCAACTGGATAGTAAAAGATAGTTTCCGCGCCACAATCAATAATCCCATCGATTCCAGTATACTTAGATTTGAAAAACTTATACGATGATTCAACTGACTCTACCTCAGGAATGTAATTCATTTCCTTTGCAAAGATAAGATTCTTTCCTGTAATATTAACCAAGTCATAAAGATTTTCCATGTCATCAATCAATTCTTTAACGCAATCAACAGGCCTGCCATGATGTTGCAGATACCCGTTTTTGATTATTTGATTTTTTATTAAATCTTTTTTATCTAATAAAGTCCAAGATATTGAATGGGAACCAATGCAGACACCAAGTATAATCACCTTTTTCACTCCAATCAAAAAGAAGGAAATTCACATCAGATGTAATATATAATAGGTATAAGAAAATAACAACTCATTATTTAAATTTTTTATTAAAAGAGGTGTAATAAATGAAAGCAATCTTGATTTGGAACAAACCGAGCGATTACGAAATTGCGCATAGAATTATTGAAGAATTTAATAAATTCGACATTGAAATCCTTACGGAAGACCAGAGCACAGAAGCAGCCTCCGTGATAATTGTTCTTGGTGGGGACGGGACAATGCTTCATGCTATCAAAAACCATCAGCATCGAAAGATGCCTTTCATCGGAATCAATACTGGAACACTTGGTTTCTTGATGAATGAGCGCTCTGAAAAAGTAGAAAAACTGGTCCGAAAAATAGTCTCTTGTGACTACGAGGTTTTTACTTATCCGATGTTTGATGTCATTATGACAGATATCAATGACACGTCTTTGTCACACTGTTTTATAGGCGATGTAGTCGTTGAAAGAATCACAATGAACTTAACGGAGCTTGAGTTATTGATTGACGACACACCTTTAAATTATTTTGCTGGGGATGGTTATATTGTGACGACCCCAATAGGCTCAACTGCATACGCTGTGTGGGCAGGTGGCGCAGCCATTCACCACTCGTTGCATTGCCTCGAACTCGTCCCGATGCACCCAAACGACAGTGCCCGAAATCTCCCGCTTAAGATACCATTAGTAGTTCCAGCCGAGGCAAAAATACAATTTAATGTTCTTTTTCCTGAGCTAAGAGGCGTAAGAGTAGCTGTTGACGGCTGCGAAATAAAGCCAAAGGAATCGATAAAAAAAGTGGTAATCCAACCTTCTGAGGCCACAGTAACTTTTTGGAATATCGCAAGGTACGATTACTTACAAAGGATCAAATCGAAAATAATTGATAAAGAAAGAATAAGAAAAGTTTGACTATCTCTGACTATCGTGATAATATAATGACATAAGATAAACCAAGGAGGAATTTACTATGGCAAAAGCAATCGGAATCGATTTAGGTACAACTAATTCGGTTGTTGCCGTTATGGAAGGCGGCAATCCAGTCGTCATCGCGAATGCCGAGGGAGGCAGAACTACACCGTCTGTTGTCGCCTATGCAAAGAATGGTGATCGGTTGGTCGGACAATTAGCAAAAAGGCAAGCTGTCTTAAATCATGCTGGGACAATTTTTTCTGTTAAGCGTTTCATGGGCCGGAAGTACGACGAAGTAGAAAATGAGATATCAATGGTCCCTTACAAAGTTATCAAGGGACCAAATGATAGTATTAGGTTTGATATTGAAGGTCAAATAGTATCTCCCGAAGAAATAAGCGCCCAAATTTTGCGCAAACTAGCTGATGACGCCTCAAAATATTTAGGAGAAAAAGTAAAAGATGTTGTTATTACTGTGCCCGCGTATTTTAATGATGCGCAAAGGCAAGCAACTAAGGACGCAGGTCAGATTGCTGGTCTAAACGTTTTGCGCATTATTAACGAACCCACTGCAGCTTCGCTAGCCTATGGCCTTGATAAAAAGAAGAACGAAACTATTATTGTATATGATTTGGGAGGAGGAACTTTTGACGTGTCTCTCCTCGATGTTGGCGACGGAGTTTTTGAAGTTAAGTCGACCTCTGGCGATACTCATCTTGGGGGCGACGATTTCGACAAACGGATAGTCGACTGGATGGTTGTGGAATATAAGCGAGAACACGGCATCGATCTTAAAAACGATCGGCAAGCATTACAACGACTTTTTGAAGCCGCAGAGAAAGCAAAAATTGAATTATCCTCAACAAGCCAGACCATGCTTAACTTGCCTTTTATCAGTGCCGACGCTAATGGCCCAAAGCATTTGGAGCTATCTTTGTCCAAGGCCAAATTTGAGGAAATGGCAGCTGACCTAATAACACGAACCGAACACCCAGTTCGGCAAGCCATGGATGATGCAAAAGTTTCTCAAGCGGATATCGACGAGGTAATTCTCGTTGGTGGATCAACGCGTATACCAGCCGTGCAAGAACTTGTTAAAAGGTTAACAGGTGGAAAGCAGCCTAACATGTCCGTGAATCCAGATGAAGTTGTTGCAATCGGGGCTGCAGTTCAAGCAGCCGTCCTTAGTGGAGAAATTAAGGATGTACTCTTGTTGGATGTGACGCCTCTGTCTCTCGGAGTTGAAACACTTGGTGGAGTGATGACAAAACTTATTGAGCGAAACACAACTGTTCCTGCTAAAAAAGCTGAAGTTTTCTCAACTGCCGAGGACAATCAACCAGCAGTTGATATAGTTGTACTGCAAGGGGAAAGAGAGCTGGCTTCTGACAATAAACGACTTGGACAATTTAAACTAGAAGGCATAGCCGCGGCATCTAGGGGCATTCCCCAAATTGAAGTGAGTTTTGATATCGATGCAAATGGTATTCTTACTGTTTCTGCCAAGGATAAGCAAACCGGCAAAGCCCAGCAAATAACGATAAGCGGTTCCACAAATCTCGATAAAGGTGAAATCGATCGAATGGTCCAGGAAGGTGAACTCAATGCGGCTACTGACAAGGAAAAACGTGAGAAAATTGAAATTAGAAACGAAGCGGATAGCATGATTTATCAGGCGGAAAAAGCAGTGAAAGATTTACCAGAGAGCGCTCCAGTTAATCTAAAAGGGCATACGGAAATGCTTGTTCAAGATTTAAAAAATGCTCTTGAGAATGATAATCCAGTTGAGGACATCAAGAAAAAAACGCAAGATTTGCAGCAAGCAATCTATCAAATGTCTTCTGCATCATCGGGACAAGGCCAAGATCCTGATTCGGCAACCCCTGGCGCGTCAAGTGACGACGTAATTGACGCCGACTACACAGAAAATTAGTTCTTAAATGCTCCCGTTTCGGCGGGAGCTTTTAATAAGAGGTGAATGTAATGCCCGTACAATTTGTTGATTATTATAATAAACTTGAAATTGATAAAAGCGCCACGCAAAAGGATATCCAAGCTGCTTATCGACGCTTAGCAAGGAAATATCATCCCGATGTCAACAAAGAAAAGGACGCAGAGGAAAAATTTAAATTAATCAATGAAGCATATGAGGTTTTAAAAGACCCCGACAAGCGCAAAAAATATGACCAGCTGGGTCCTAATTGGGATAAAAATGCTAGCTTCTCTGGTTCGCCTTGGGGATTTCAGGGCGAGAATACACAAGGCTTTTCCTCTGGAGAGTTCAGCGATTTTTTTGAGTCTTTGTTTGGCTCGGCCTATGCCGGCAGAAGACAGGGGGCCAATCCTTTTCAGCAAAGCCGAGAGACGCAAGTAGATATTGAAATAGAAATTGTGGAGGCATTTAAAGAGGCTACTAAAAAAATACAATTATCGAGCGCCGATAATGATGAGTTGAGAAGCGTTGAGTTTAAGATACCTCGCGGTGTTAAAAATGAGACCAAAATTCGTCTCCGAGGACAAGGTAGCCTTACTTCGTCAGGAACGCGGGGAGATCTACTGATTAAACTTGCTTTTAAGCCTCACCCTCAGTATGAAGTAATTGACCACGACTTATATTTTAAATTAAATGTTAGTCCTTGGTTAGCAACCCTTGGGGGCAAAATAGTCATTGAAACCATTGATGCAAAAAAGTTAGAGATTAATTTGCCAGCTGGTATTCAGACTGGTCAAAAACTGCGCATAAAAGGGAAGGGTTTGCCAAAAAAAGAGGGGTTTGGCGATTTATTTGTCATTTCCAATGTAAAAATCCCTAAGCATTTATCAAAAGAGCAATTGGATCTTGTTGAAAAATTAGTGGCCATTGATAATTTAGCAGCAAACCCGAAAAAAGAAGGTGAATCCCATGGTTAATTTTTGGATTGAGAAACGAAGCGTCTCATTGGAGGGAGATTATTTTAGTATAGATCAGGCGGCGATCGCCCTTTCAGTGAGTTGTGATTTTATTGCTAGAATGCTCGAAATGGGTATTATCCTCTACAAAGGAACCATGGAAAACCCCCTAATTGGGCAAGACGAGATAGATCGATTAGAGGAAGTGCGACGGATTCACGACGACCTCGGTATAAATTGGCCAGGTGCTGCTCTGATTGTCGATTTATTGCACGAGAACGCTAAATTAACACGAGAGCTGGCAATAATGCGAAAACAGCTCTAGGAAGGGGAAGCACGATGGATTTTAATCGCCTGACACAAAAATCGCAAGAAGCTTTTCACCAGGCTAGTAATATTGCAATGGAACATGGGAATAATGAAATTTCATGCAGTCACTTATTCCTTGCTTTGATTTTGCAGGAGGGTGGTTTGGTTGCCCCCTTACTAAAAAGGCTTGGCACAGACATCGAAAACTTCATCGTGGAAATCGAGGCCATAATTAATCGGAAGCCGAAACATAGCAAAACATCCACAAGTAAAGACTCATTAATGGTAGACGCCTCACTTTCTTTAGCGTTAAATATCGCTGAGGCTGAGGCAAGACGCCTTAAAGATGAGTATATTTCTGTGGAGCATCTCCTTCTCGGAATAGCTGAGAAGCCTGGAGAGCGTGACCTTGAAAGACTTTTGAATCTTTTAAACATCAATCGCGACAGAATTTTTTCAGTGTTGTCAGATATCCGCGGCCATCAGCGTGTTACTAGTGCAAATCCCGAGAATACTTACGAAGCACTCAGCAAGTACGGAGTCGAACTCGTAGCTCAGGCGATTCAAGGGAAGCTTGATCCAGTCATCGGACGCGATGAAGAAATTAGGCATGTTATTCGCATTTTATCGCGCAAAACTAAAAATAATCCCGTATTGATAGGTGAGCCCGGCGTTGGTAAAACTGCGATTGTTGAAGGATTAGCCCAGCGTATAAAAAATGGGGATGTTCCTGATAGCTTGCAGGGTGTCAAAGTTTTTTCACTCGATATTGGAGCACTGCTAGCTGGCGCGAAATATCGAGGCGAATTTGAGGAGAGACTAAAGGCTGTTCTGGCAGAGATAAAAAACTCTGTCGGCAACATCATCCTGTTTATTGATGAAATTCACTTAATCGTTGGAGCAGGAAAAACAGAAGGAGCGATGGATGCTGGCAATCTTTTAAAACCAATGCTAGCCAGAGGTGAGTTGCATTGCATTGGAGCTACGACTAACGATGAATATCGCAAGCATATTGAAAAAGATGCCGCATTAGAGCGACGTTTTCAACCTGTGAGCGTTGAGGAGCCCGACGTCAATGAAAGTATTTCTATCCTGCGAGGTCTCAAGGAGAGATTCGAAACATACCATGGAGTTCGCATACATGATGGCGCAATTGTAGCTGCAGTCAAGCTATCCCATCGTTATATTACCGACCGTTTCTTGCCCGATAAAGCTATCGATTTGATCGATGAAGCATGTGCCATGCTAAGGACCGAAATCGAATCGATGCCGTCGGAAATCGATGAAATCTCTCGAAGAATAAACCAACTTCAAATCGAAATTATGGCATTGCAAAAAGAAAAAGATAGCGACAGCAAAAAAAGATTGGCTGACATTCAGCTTGAATTGCAAGAGCAACAGGAAAAGCTGGATATTTTGATGTTGCAATGGAATGGAGAGAAGGGGCAAATTAGTCAATTAAAAAAATTACGATTGGATTTGGAACATGCACATCATAATGAAGAAATTGCTGAACGTGAGTATGATCATGAAAAAGCAGCTAAAATAAAATACGGCATAATTCCGGCACTTGAAAAAGATATTGCAGCGATTCAAAAAGTTATCGACTCTTCTAAAGATAGTATTGATGTTTTGGTTCGAGAGGCCGTAACCGAAGATGAAATTACTGAAATTATTTCGCGATGGACAAAAATTCCACTGTCGAAACTATTGCAATCGGAAAAGATTAAGTTACTAACCCTGGAAAACGAGTTGAAGCAAAGGGTAATCGGCCAAGCCGAGGCTGTTTCTTTGGTAAGCAATACCATCCTTCGTGCACGTGCCGGCATTAATGACCCCAAGCGTCCGCAAGGTTCTTTCCTTTTTTTAGGACCGACTGGCGTTGGCAAAACTGAGCTGGCTAAATCTTTGGCCGCTGTACTCTTTGATGATGAACACAATTTAATTCGCATCGATATGAGTGAATACATGGAAAAACACACAGTGTCAAGACTGATCGGAGCACCACCAGGATATGTCGGCTACGATGAGGGAGGCCAGCTAAGCGAGGCAATTCGACGCAAACCGTACAGCGTGGTACTATTCGACGAAGTGGAAAAGGCCCACCCGGATGTTATCAATATTTTATTACAACTTCTTGATGAAGGGCAATTAACTGATGCGCAAGGGAGAAAAATAAACTTTAAGAATACTATTATAATCCTTACTTCTAATATTGGCTCCCAGATTCTATTGAAACAAATGGAGATTGAGGGATTTATCAGCGACGCAATAAAAAATATGGTTATTTTAGAGCTGCAAAAATATTTCCGCCCTGAAATATTGAACCGGATCGATGAGACCACAATATTCAACCCGCTTGGCAAAGATGAGATTGGTCAAATTATTCATTTGATTGTCAAGGAGGTTGAGAGCCGGCTATCTGACCGAAATATTACTATTGATTTAACGGAGAAATGCATTTTCACAATTGTTTCAAGGGGGTACCATTATGCATATGGGGCGCGTCCGCTGCGACGTTACGTCCAACGCAACATCGAAACCTTAATCGCTAAAGAAATTATTGAAGATAAGATTTTAAATAATTCTCATTTAGAAATTGATTTTGTCGACGAAAGTTATGTCGTTGTAGTAAAAAATAATTTTCTATGATAAAGGATTTTTATATTTTTCTGTAGAATTGTTACTCTTAGCAACTTTTCAAATCAACTAGTTGCCGGAGAAGCTCTTCGCGCATGATTCACCGCGCTGATAGCCATTGTTTAGAAAGTGGTTGTCAGCGCCTAATGCGTTTTAAGCTCGCGATTAGTTAGCACTAAGTGAGGTATAATATGCAAATTTTGAGAATAGCTTTACTAGGATTCGGACATGTTAATCAAGCTTTTTGCCGCCTTCTCATGGAGAAGGCATCTTGGATTGAAAAAAACTATGGTTTTCACCCAATTGTAACCATGGCCACGACGCTTGACCAAGGCAATCTTACCAATAAAAATGGGATTGATGTCGAGCGTGCCTTGTCTGAAATAAGTGAGAACAATTGTTTTAACACAGCGAATCCAGATTATATGGATGGAGACACTTTGAACTGTATGGACCGGGCCAGTTTTGATGTTGTTGTGGAAGCTACAACGTTAAACATTTTTTCTGGTGAACCTGCTTTATCACACATAAAAAAAGCGTTCGACAAAAAAAGCCATGTTATTTCAGTCAACAAAGGACCTTTGGCTTGGCAAGGGCAAACCCTGAAGCAAGCAGCCAGAGCAAAAAATTTAGGCTTTTTTTACGAGGGGACTGTGATGGACGGCTTTCCCATTTTTAATTATGTTGCTAAATGCCTTCCTGGCTGTAAAATTTTAGGCTTTGAAGGCATTTTCAACAGCACGACAAACTACATAATTGATAAAATGTCTAAAGGTTTTTGCTACGCTGATGCGTTAACGGAGGCCCAGGAAGCAGGCTTTGCCGAGGCAGATCCTGCCCTAGATATCGAAGGATGGGATGCTGCTGCTAAAACCGCTGTTGTTGCAAATATGATAATGGATGCAAATCTTGAACCGACAAAAATTACTCGATTTAATTTGCACGACTTAATTAGTCAACCTAACCTTGAACTCCAAGATGACGAAAAACTTAAAATAATCAGTGTCTGCAAAAGGCAAGGAGACACAATTGTGGCTGAAATCAAACTTACAAAAATCTCCGTCGAGCATCCTTTTTATTCTGTCGATGGCTCTTCGTCTGTCATTGCTTTGGAGACAGATTTAATGGGGAGTTTGATCTTAATTGAAAATAGTCCTCAAATATTACAAACTGCATATGCAGTTTTTGTAGATATGATTCAAGTGATCGAATTTATAGTATCGGAGGGGTTTAAAGATGCAACAACTGAAACCATCTCAACTTAAAAAAAAATGTCCACCTCAATATTTTGATTTCCAGACTACCGCCGAAATTGAACCATTAACAGGCATGATTGGGCAGGATAGGGCACAAAAAGCTATGAAATTTGGTTTGGGGATTAAAAGTTTTGGTTACAATATTTTCGTTTCAGGCATGTCAGGTACAGGCAAGCTTAGTTACACAATGGATGTTGTTAAGAGCACAGCTGCATTGCAGGAAGCTCCAGATGACATTTGCTATGTAAACAGTTTCAATCTTCCGGATCAACCGATTACATTAATGTTCCCTTCAGGAATGGGACGATTCTTCGCCAAGAAAATGGATGAAATGGTGACAGATTTATATGCTGAGATACCGAAGGCATTTAGTAGTAAAAATTATGAAAAAAACAAAGTTTCGATAATTGATAGATTTAAAAAAGAAAGAGATTCCGCACTAGAAAAACTGAATATTTTTGCTGCGGAGCACGGCTTTGCCGTCAAATGGGTCGATGGCGGGTATGCGACGATTCCAATTATTGATGGCAAAACAATTAACGAAGATGAATACCTGTTATTAAACGTGGATACCAAAAAAGAGATCGATAAAAAGGCAACCGTAGTCAGCAAGCTGGCTAATCAAACTTTACAAAACTTGGTCAAAAAAGAAAAAAAAGTACGTTTTGAGATTGAAGATTTAGATGAAAAAACCGCTTTATTCACAATCGATGTTTTGTTTGAGGAATTTCTAAACAATTTTCCCGAGCACGCCAAATTACGCGAATACATCGAAGAGATGCGCCTTGATATATTAGACAATTTAATCGCTTTCAGAGAATTTGAAGGTGATGATGAAGACCTTACGGCTATTGCAAACTTTAAAGAAAAGATAGAAACTCGTTATCAAGTAAATTTATTTATCGACAACAGCATCCAGGAAGGTGCGCCAGTAATTTTTGAGGACAATCCGACTCTCGCTAATCTCATTGGGAAATTAGAGTATGAAAATAATATGGGTGTTGCTTCTACGAATTTTCTAAAAATCAAGGCTGGAGCTTTGCATAAAGCAAATGGGGGTTATCTAATTTTACCAGTGCGCGATTTATTAACTAATCCTCAAGCCTACGAAGCATTAAAAAGGGCGCTAAAAAGTCAGAGTATTTGCATTGAGAACGCGGCTGAGATGATTGGAGTATTCCCCGCTTCGTCGCTAAAACCGGAAGCTGCTCCTTTAAAAATAAAAATTATTCTTATTGGTAGCCCTCATGTATTCGAAATTTTGAGCGATTACGATGAAGATTTTTCAGAACTATTTAAAATCAAGGTCGATTTTGACGATGAAATCGACTATAGCAAAAAAAATTGTCAATTATTAGCGAAGTTTATCGCTTCGCATTGCATTCAAGAAAATATCGCTCATTGCAAGAAGAATGCTGTTGTTAAGATTGTTGAACATTGCTCTTTGCTAGCTGAGTCACAGAAAAAACTCACAACAAAATTTTCTGATATTGTTGAAGTTCTACATGAAGCCAATATGCTTCGCGTTTTACGTCATGGCGATTACATCGAGCGCCATGACATCGAGAATGCGATCTTTGAAAAAAAGAAGCGCCTAAACCGTTATGAAGAAAAAGTGGGAGAAATGTACGCGGATCAAACCATTCTCATGGAGGTCAATGGATACAAAATCGGACAAATTAACGGGCTTTCTGTGATGCAGGCAGGAGACTACACAATGGGGCAGCCCGCTCGGATAACTGTTAATACATGGGCAGGTCAGCGCGGTGTTGTTAATATTGAAAGGGAATCTGAATTGAGCGGCAAGATTCATTCAAAAGGCGTTAATGTTTTAAGTGGCTGGTTTTGTGAAAAATTTGCGTCTAATAGTAAAATTAATTTCTCCGCCAGCATTTGTTTCGAGCAAAATTATTATGGTATCGATGGAGATAGCGCTTCAAGTACTGAAATATATGCCCTGCTTTCATCACTATCTTTAGTGCCGATTAACCAAGGAATAGCCGTAACAGGATCAGTAAATCAAAAAGGTTATGTCCAACCCATCGGAGGCGTTAACTATAAAATTCAAGGGTTTTTTAATCTATGCAAACTGCTGGGTTTTAATCCAAGTCAAGGGGTCATGATTCCTAAGGCAAATATCGATGATCTTGTTCTAGATGACGAGATAATTTCTGCCGTACGGAAGGGTACATTCAATATTTGGTACGTAGAAAGAATTGAAGAGGGGATTGAGTTATTAACAGGGAAACCAGCATCAACTCCCTCCGAGGATGAGAGTCATAAATGGGGGGAGGACAGCATCTATGGACGAATTGAACGGCGCTTGGCAGGCTGGAAAGATGAAAATCGTTTAACCGTGAGTATCAGCAAAAGGAAATCTTAGCGATGGTCGGTTCCGAAAAACTATACGAAAAATTACTTAGTATTTACCCAAGCGCTGGGCCAGAGCTAAATTTTTCAAATGATTTTCAACTCCTGATTGCGGTCATTCTTTCAGCCCAAACCACAGATAAAAGGGTCAATATAGTCACTGAGGATTTATTTAAAAAGTACGTCGGAGCAACAGCCTTTGCCAATGCTGACCCTGATATACTAGCTGAAGATATACGGAGCATTGGCCTTGCTAAGACCAAGGCATCCAATATAATTAAAACTTGTCAAATTCTAATTGATAAACACAGCGGGCTTGTCCCTTCAGAAAAAAAAGCACTTCTTCTCCTTCCTGGTGTTGGAGAAAAAACTGCCAATGTTGTCCTCAGTGTTGCCTTTGAGATACCAGCTATTGCCATCGATACGCATGTATTTCGCGTTTCTAATCGCCTTGGGCTCATAAATACTAAAAATATTAAGCAAGCCCAAAAACAAATCGAAATCGCGATCAATCCAAAATATTGGAATAAGATGCATCATTTATTGATCTGGCACGGTCGCCGAATATGTCACGCAAAGCGCCCAGAATGCTTCAAGTGTATCTTGCGCGATGAATGTGTTTTTATCCAAAAACCCATGGAAGAATAGGGTAGCGCTACATAAAAATATATTGTATAATTGACTGATGCATATAAGAGACTCGATAAAACAATGCGATGCCATAGGCTGTCCTGCTGAGATAGTGAAGTGCTATCTTAAAAAAAGCGCATTTCTATACTAGCCATATCAAGATTCCTGTTTTGCCACAAAACATCGTCGTAAATATTTCTATCCTTAAGAAGAATGCGCCAAACAGCTAGGCAGCTACTTATAAATTCAGGGTTTAATCCAGCTATCCCTTTTTCGATAAGTGGGCATACTTCCAGATATTCTTCCGGCATGAACATCGCGAGCTTGCCACTGGGCATAAGCAAAGGTGCGAGGGGGAATAGACGGCATTGCAGTGGACGATTGAGCCTGTTACAGTGACCGGAACACCTTAAAAAATAGTACTCACCCTGCCAGCTCGGACAGAATTCATAATCTTCAGAGGAATGTATTTCCCAGGAAAAAGTATTGTCGTTGCGACAAACCATACATTCTTCTCCTGGGTACAAGTATATACCAATATCTTTTTTCCAGTCAGAGCAGCACTTTGCTTGACAAAGCTGCCCGCAATCCTGGTCTTTAAGAGGGGTTATATCTTCTAAGATACTCCATGCCAGAGCAAAGTCGCCTTGCGTTAACAATGTTTTTCACCTCTCTACTAATTATAACCTTTTTCAAGGGAGCCAGCTATGGAATTAACGATGCGGTTGCAGTGGGAAGAAATAGAAAGAAAAATTCTGGCACCAAGTGCTTGTTGTAGTTCCCAAAGCAAAGGACGAGCAATCTTCGAAGAACCGTGCAGTATCCGTACGTGTTTTCAACGTGATCGGGACCGCATTATTCATTCAAAAGCTTTTCGAAGGCTGAAGCATAAAACCCAAGTATTTCTCGCTCCAGGCATTGACCATATTAGAACGAGGTTAACTCATACGCTTGAAGTGTCTCAAATTGCACGAACAGTATGTCGAGCTTTAAAGCTAAATGAAGACTTAGGTGAAGCAATCGCCCTTGGTCACGACTTAGGACACACCCCTTTTGGGCATACTGGCGAGCGCGCCCTAAACAATATTCTCAAAGGTGGGTTTGATCATGCTCAGCAAAGCCTAAAGACCGTTGATTATATCGAAAAAAATGGGCTTAACCTTTCCTATGAAGTACGTGATGGAATTTTACACCACAACGGTGATGTGTTACCTGGGACGCTAGAAGGACAAGTTGTCAAGCTTTCAGATCGAATTGCTTATGTTAATCACGACATCGATGACTCTCTGCGAGCTAATGTTTTAAAAGTGGAAGATCTGCCCCTGGAGTTCATGCAAAAAATTGGCAGTACTCATCGAGCTCGCATTAACTCTTTAGTCCTGGACATCATTGAAAACACTTCGACGACTGTAAAATTAAGCCCGAGCATGGATGCTGCTTTGAATGGATTGCGTGATTTTATGTTTCAGAGGGTTTATTTAAACCCCGAAGTAAAATGCGAAGAAAAAGTAGCCGCTCACATCATCGAAAAGCTCTATTTAATCCTGCATGACAACCATGAATCGATACCGAATTGGTATCGTGAATTGAATCGTGGCAATTTAAGTTTAGCCATTGCGGATTATATTGCTGGTATGACAGATAATTTTGCTATAGAAATGTATTTAGATATGTTTCCAATCCCAGAATTTCATTTTTGCAATTTTTACGAGGCATTGTTTGCTATTGGTAAATATTCCAAGATATTAAATTGATGTCAGGTGATTAGGATATGCTCATCGAAAACAAAGAAGAAATCAAGAGCGCTAATGATATTTTTAATGTCGTTTCTTCATATGTGAAATTAGATAAACTTGGACGATATTACATTGTTCTCTGTCTTTTTCACAAAGAAAAGACGCCATCTTTTAATGTTAACCAAGAAACGCAAAGTTTTTATTGTTTTGGGTGCCACGCTGGCGGAGATGTAATTAGCTTTATGCAGATGATTGAAGGGCTGAACTTCACCGAAGCTATGGAGAAGCTTGCGAACCGCGCCGGATTGAATGTCAAACTTGCAGCCGGAAGTGCTAATTTTGCATTACAGCACTCGAATATTTTCGAGTGCTTGAAAGTCGTAGCAAATTTTTATCATTATTGCCTCATCAAAAAAGAGGTGGGTAAAAATGCTATCGAGTACCTTGAAAAGCGCGGAATTAGTAATGAAGCAATTGAAAAATATCGCCTCGGCTTTGCCCCCTTGAAATGGGAAGGCCTGTTTAGTTATTTTTCAAAAAACAACCTTCCTGTTGATTCCCTTGAAGACGCAGGGCTTATCATTAAAGCTCAAAATGGGAATGGCTATTACGACCGCTTTCGCGGTAGAATAATTTTCCCAATTTATAATAGACAGGGGCAAGTCGTCGGATTTGGAGGGAGAGGTCTATCACCAGATGTCACACCAAAGTACCTCAACTCTCCGGAGACGGCAATTTTTAAAAAAAGCAAACTATTGTACGGACAAAATTGGGCAAAAAAGAGTGTCAGAGAATTAGGTTACGCCATCATCGTTGAAGGGTATATGGATGCCCTGAGCATGTACCGGGCAGGCATCTTGAACGTCGTCGCTTCCTTGGGAACCTCGTTTACCAAAGAACACGCTCAAGCTTTGTTGTATGATTGCAGTAGTTGTTTCTTAGCCTTTGATGGTGATAGCGCAGGTCAAGCCGCAACTATAAAGGGTATGAAAGTATTGCAAGAATATGGTCTGAACGTGCACATTATAGAGTTACCAAAAGGGCTCGATCCTGACGATGTCATCAAAAAATTTGGCCCCGAGTGGTTTCATGATGCTGTTAATAAAGCGAGCAACGTGTATGAGTATCTTATCAAGCGTGCAACGCAGGAAGTAAACCTTGAAAATTCAGCCGAATTGACCGCGGCGCTAAATAATTGTTTTGCTGCTATATCTGATGTTAAAACCAACGTTGAGCGTAATCACTATTTGTCGAGCATTACTGAAACTTTGAAATTACGCGAACAAGATGTGCGAAGTGATTTTAAAAAATACCAATTAAGTCCGATGGAATACGACAAGAATCAAACTGCTCACGATTTAAAGACTGGCAAGAACGATGCATGGAAAATAGTCGAAAAAAAGCTGATTAAAGCACTCCTGATGCAAAAGAACGAAGGCGAGTACCCCGATAATGACGCGAGCCCTGATTTTTTCACATCGATTGATACTTATGATATTTATCTAAGAGCCCTAGAATTAAATCGTTTGAAAAAGAAATTTACTTTGAATGAACTCAAAGATGAGTTTAGCAAAGATTCTCAAAAAAATTACCTTTCATTAATCCAATTTGAAGGACTTTCGGACGACGATGGCGAACATTACTCCTATGCGGTTTTAATCAGTAAGTTGGAACTAGAATCGACTTGTAACAAGATTGAAAAACTTCAATCATTATTACAAGAAAATAAAGCTAATCAGGATGTCCTTAATGAAATTTCCGCACTACAAAAAAAACGAATATATCATCTAAATACAACCGATGACAGTTTTAAGGAGGAGTAGTTTTTGTCTACCAAAAAAGAACATAGTATTGATGAAGTGAATAAACTCGCCGACAAGGGTCGCAAACAAGGTTATTTAACAAATGCCGAAATCATCGAAGCTCTACATGGGGTCGATATGTCTTCTGAGCAAATGGAAAGTGCTTATGATTTCCTAGCAGAAGCCGGCATCGAGATTAACGATGAAGTTTTAGCTAAAGACGATGCCGAAGGCGCTAAAGTGGCCTCAGTGGAAGTCGAGCCAGGGGTATTACCTGAGGGAATTAATATTGATGACCCCGTCAGAATGTATTTAAAGGAGATCGGGCGTGTATCCTTGTTAACTGCGCAACAAGAAGTCGATTTGGCGATGAAAATCGAAGATGGTGATGAGGAAGCTCGAGGCAAACTCACCGAAGCTAATTTGCGCCTCGTCGTTAGCATCGCTAAAAAGTATGTCGGCAGAGGAATGCTTTTCCTTGACCTGATTCAAGAGGGTAATTTGGGATTGATTAAAGCCGTGGAAAAATTTGATTACCGAAAAGGTTACAAATTCAGCACTTACGCTACATGGTGGATACGACAAGCGATAACCAGAGCTATTGCCGACCAGGCTCGCACGATACGCATACCCGTACACATGGTTGAAACTATTAATAAGTTAATCAGAGTACAGAGGAATTTATTACAGGAACTAGGCAGAGACGCCTTGCCTGAAGAAATCGCTAAGGAAATGGAAACTTCTGTAGAAAGGGTCCGAGAAATTTTGAAGATTTCTCAAGAACCTGTTTCCCTGGAAACTCCTATCGGCGAGGAAGAGGATAGTCATTTAGGTGATTTTATCGAAGACGGAGAAGCTCTAGCACCCGCTGACGCTGCTTCCCAGATGCTTTTACGCGAGCAACTCGAAGACGTTTTAAAAACTTTAACTCCCCGGGAAGAAAAAGTTTTGAGCTTAAGGTTTGGCCTAGACGACGGTCGAGCTAGAACCCTTGAGGAGGTAGGACAAGAGTTTGGCGTGACGAGAGAGAGGATTCGGCAAATCGAGGCTAAGGCTCTCCGTAAGCTGCGGCATCCCAGCCGAAGCAAGAAACTTAAGGATTATCTAGAATAAAGTCTTGACATATCCTTCTTTTCATTATATTATAGCTTTCGATGCTGTTCCTCGATAGCTCAGCGGTAGAGCATCCGGCTGTTAACCGGAGGGTCGTAGGTTCGAATCCTACTCGGGGAGCCATTTAATTTGGGCCTATAGCTCAGCGGTAGAGCAACCGGCTCATAACCGGTCGGTCCTAGGTTCGATCCCTAGTGGGCCCACCAACGTGGCCCCATGGTCAAGCGGTTAAGACATCGCCCTTTCACGGCGGTAACCCGGGTTCGAATCCCGGTGGGGTCACCAAAAATTTGGGAGCATAGCTCAGCTGGGAGAGCACCTGCCTTACAAGCAGGGGGTCATAGGTTCGAGCCCTATTGTTCCCACCAGATATCATACCCTGTCTTTTACAGACAGGGTTTATTTTTAATTTAAGGAAAAATTACTATGAAATCATTTAGAATAGATCAATTGATAAATCTTTCGTCACAAGCCAAGTGCCTTGCCGACATTGGCTCGGATCACGGTTTTTATGCGTTGCAAGCGCTCAAAAAAAACATCTGTCAAGAAATAGTTGTTTGCGATATCGCCGCGGCCCCTCTGCAAAGATCGATAGATTTGTTTTTATCAGAGAATATCGCTGCCAAAGATGCTCGTTTTTTTCTTAGTGATGGGCTCTTGTCGGTCCCTGATGATCTGGTGATTGATGCGGCATGCATCGCAGGCCTTAGTGGCCAAACAATTATTTCGATAATAAAGAATTCTACAAATATTTTCCGCCAAATGGATTACATTCTGTTACAACCAATGCAAAAAACTAATTTGCTGCGCCAGTGGTTGGCATCTAGCGGCTTCATTTTTCTCGACGAGAGTATTTGCGTCGACAAGGCTAAGTTTTTTGCAATTATGAAAGTAAAATTCACCGGGAATACCATTAACTTAACAGAATTTGAAAAGCTTTTAGGCCCGCTAAATGTTGAGCGTCGCTCTGCTGAGGCACTTTCGCTATGTAAAGAGCTTTTAAAAAGGAAAAAAAATGAATTATTTGCTAAACAATCAGGTAAGATTATTGCACAAGATGAGCTTGATTCTATTGCTCACCTTGTCGAAGAGATGGAGGATTATCTAAGATGAAGACTTGCGCCAATATTATCAATAAACTGGAGTGTCAATATCCGCGAGAGCTATCCGAAGATTGGGATAATTCCGGTTGGCAGGTTGTTGATCCAGACATCGAGGTGACTGGAATCCTCGTTTGCCTTGATCCTACCATCGATGTTGTTAGAGAAGCTGAAGAATTGCAGTGCAATCTAATTATTTCGCATCACCCTTTGCTTTTCAAGAAATTAAAAAGCGTAAATACTATGACTCCCGAGGGAAAGATTATAATTGAGCTCGCCCAGAAAAAAATATTCCTGTATTCAGCGCATACCAACCTAGATATCGCGTCAGGTGGAATAAATGACTATTTAGCGGGCTTACTAAAACTTAGCGATGTTAGGGTGCTCAAGAAAACCGCTGCAACAAGATATCTTAAGCTGTGTGTCTTCACACCCTGCGGATACGAGGCACAGGTACGCTCTGCGATTTGCCAAGCTGGGGCAGGGGAGTACAATGACTATTCAAACTGCACATTTTCAGCTCAAGGATACGGAACTTTTATGCCAAAAAACGAAGCTCAGCCGTTTATTGGCAAGATAAACATCCTCGAAGAAGTTGATGAGATTAAAATTGAAAGCATCGTTCCCGAAAACAAAGTCAATGACGTCTTGTCTGCTCTACGCCTAGCACATCCATATGAAGAAATTGCTTATGACCTGTTTTCTCTCGAGAATGATTTTACCGTCCATGGAATTGGCCGTATTGGAGAAATAGATGAAGCAGTAGAGGCCGAAGATTACGCTAAAATTGTAATGGATTTGTTTGAGTTAGAATCATTAACCATCTATGGCACTAAAACAAAATTGATTCAAAAAATAGCGCTCTGTAGCGGTAGTGGAGGCGATCTCATCGACACTGCAGTTGGATCTGCAGCCGATTTATACATCACTGGTGATATTAAATATCACCAGGCACTAGAAGCGCAGAATATGGGAATGGTCGTCTTTGATGTTGGGCATTACGAAAGTGAACACATCTTTATGGAAAGGTTTTCAGAAATTGTCGCTGGGTTAATTGTGGACCCAAGTATTCCTGTCTTTGCTTCAACCAGGCTTTCATTACTAAAAAATGTACTTGTGAAATAAGATTTTATATAATATTTTTATTGTTGTTTTCTCTTCAACGTGTTATTTTTATATGGTCCGAGCAAACTGAGCAGTCGCGGGGGTAACTCCGAGGAAAGTCCGAACTTCATAGGGCAGAGTGCCGGGTAACTCCCGGTGGAGGCGACTCCAAGGAAAGTGCCACAGAAATATACCGCCATCTTTATTGATGGTAAGGGTGAAATGGTGGGGTAAGAGCCCACCGGCAGAGAGGTGACTCTTTGGCCAGGTAAACCCCACTCGAAGCAAGACCAAATAGAGGAGAAATAGGGTTGCCCGCCTTTCTCCCGGGTTAGGTCGCTTGAGGCAGTTAGCAATAACTGTCCTAGATAAATGGCTGCTATTACAGAATTCGGCTTATAGGTTTACTCGGACAATTCTTACTTTCTTGACGGAGGGATTTTTTTGAAAAAAAAATATAGTAACCGTTTGCTATATTTCTTTGGTCTATGTGTAATTTGCGTAGGTTTACTGTTGCTTATTTTTCGTCCACAAGAGGAAAAAATTCTCGCCCCAGATGTAGTGGCTGCCTTCGGCGAAGGCTGGGATGCCGGTGTGGAAAAAGTATTTTTAACTATTTCTACTGAAGATATTCTTATCTACGAGGATGAGTCGGCAATTTTCCGTGAAGATGCAAACTATACTGAGAAAATAGGTAAAAATTTCGGGCTGGATTCTTTGCCGGAGAAAGAGTACAGCGAGGAAGATTTGGTTCAGGCATATCAAAATGGCTTTAACAACGCGATTGTTTTTTTGTTTTCTAATGCAAAATCAGGTTTGATATACGATGCAAACAAAAAAAGTTACACTGCTGATTATTTCCTTGTCCAGGCAAAATAAACTAGTCTTGTCTAATAATAATTATTTGTGAGGTGGAAAAAGTGAATTTAGCAACGCAAATAATTACAGCCCTCGATATTGGCACTCGGACTGTTACCGGCATCATCGGCAATGTCGAAAACGGCAAATTAAATGTTTTAGCCTGCCATTCTGTCGAACACACTACTAGGGCAATGCACGATGGTCAGATCCAAGACATTGAGCAGGTAGCCATTGTTGTCGATAAAGTAAAAAAAATGCTGGAATCTTCCACAGGAACGGCAATTAAAGGAGCAATTGTAGCTGCAGCGGGCCGTTCACTCGAAACACATACCGGCAAAGCAAGTCGCAAATTTCTTTCTGTCGATGAGGTTTCTCGTGAGGATGTAACCGCAGTAGAAATTGAGGCGACGCAGGTTGCTTCTGAGTCTCTGGCAAACAAAATGGATATGCGCAATTATTATTGCATCGACTATAATGTAATTAGTTATTCATTGGACGATGAGAGAATACGGAATCCTGTCGGTCAAAGGGCAGAAAAATTGTCTATTGAAGTTATTGCGACATTCTTGCCGCGCATTGTGGTTGATTCCCTAGAGAAAGCATTGGAGCTGGCTGGCCTAGAATTGGCGGGCCTGACTTTAGAGCCGATTGCTGCAAGCAATGTTGTGATTCCCGAGGATATGAGAAACCTAAATATAGTCCTTGTGGATATCGGGGCTGGAACATCTGACATCGCTATCAGTCGTGACGGCTCCATTTTCTCATATGGTATGGTTCCCCAGGCTGGAGATGAAATAACTGATGCCATCTGTAAGAAGCATCTGGTTGAATTTGCTGTTGCTGAAAAAATCAAGAAAACCCTCAGTAAATCAAAGGCAATTAAATTTAAAAATATTTTAGGACAGTCTATTGAGAAAAAGTCAGTCGATATTTATGAAGAGATCGCACCATTTGTCAAAGAATTGGCAGCAAGCATCGCTGACCGCATTTTAGCATTAAACGATTGTGCTCCAGACGCAGTGCTTTGCGTTGGCGGAGGAAGCCTCACTCCAGGCTTACCAGAAAAAATATCGGAGCGACTTGGAATCGAAAAAGTCCGCGTTGCGATACGAGGAACAGACGCAGTTAAAAATATCAGTGGTCATTTAAAAATGACTGGACCAGAATTTGTCACACCACTTGGCATAGCTTTATCACATACGAGACATTCTGAATTGATGCACTGCAATGTTAGAGTAAATAATAAAAATATTCGCATTATCCATCTGGGGTGCATAACTGCCAAAGATGCTATCTTGGCTTCTGGCATTCCACTGCGTGAGATAAGAGGAAATATCGGAAAAGCTGTTACTTTTGAGCTTAACGACCAAATTTGCATGATTAAGGGCAAACCTGGAATTCCATCTCAGATCACACGAAACGGGTTAGAGATTAATCTCGATACTGAAATTATGAACGGAGATAGTATTGATATTTTACCCGGCAGCCAAGGTGAAGTAGGACTGGCAAGAATTTCAGAATACCTGCCGCCCATTTCGAAAACTACTATTTCAGTCAATGATACTCCATTCCAGCTTCCAGCCATTGTTTTACGAAACGGTGTTTTTTCTTTTGACGATTTTCTAATCCAAGATCAGGATAAGATTCGCATTATCTCCCCAAAATCACTAGAAGAAACATTACGGGCAGTTCGGCTTTATCCCGAGGACTACCTAGCCGAAACATTTAGCTATTGGGTAAATGGCACGGAGATTAAAAATATTCGCACTAATTATGGTATTACATTAAATGGCAAACCAGCTGAATTAAGCTCGCTCGTTAATGACGGTGACTCAATTTGTATTGAAAGCTCTGTCTTCATCGAACCGACAGTAAATGATGTGATGCGCGATAACGATTATACTTTTATCGAAGTTCAATTTAACGGCAAGCCATTGAAAATCCAAACTACGAATGCTACTTGTAAAGTGAACGGGAAAAAAGTCAAAAACTCCTATCTCTTAAAACATGGAGACAGCCTCCAAATATACCCGGGTGAGGCCATTTTTTCTGATGTATTTCGTTATGCTGAAATCGAAATCGACAAATTAGGGAACAACTTTGAACTAAAGCTAAACGAGGAAAAAGCGCAATATACTACTGCAATTGCTACCGGTGATAGGCTGATGCTATTGCCTACTGGAGAAAATGAGGACGTTAATGGATAGCTATTTTGGTGCATCTATCAGTTATGGTAGCATCGCAATTCCAAAATTTTTATTAAAATACATTGACAATGCTTCCAGCACGGATAAATTTTTATTGTTGGGAAAGCTCACTTATCTTTTATATCGTTTGGATAACATGGGGGATTTAGGGCAAAATGGTTTAAGTCAGGAGATGACCAGCTGCAAACTGATTGTCCAAGATTTGATCGATATCGGCTTGTTAAATGTTGACGAGACTCAAACTTTCGGATTTAGTATTAATTATGACTGTATTGCACAGCAAAATTCATTTTCAAATAATAAGATGGCAATAAATCCGTTACACAAGGATTGCAGCGATTCCTCGATTAATAAGGAAAGTAATCAAACAGAAAAATTGCGGGGAACACGAAAACGCATCTATCGCTTTATGGAAAATGCATTAGGACGACCGCTGAATTTTCAGGAAATTGACAGTGTCTCTGAATGGGTTGATTGTCTTGAAATTGAAGAAGACGCCGTCATCACAATTTTAGAAAGACACTATGAGAAAGGTGTCTTGAATATTGCATATATCGAAAAAGTAGTTCATGAATTGATAGGCGCCGGCAAGATAGACAAAATTATGATTAAAGAATATTTTGACAAAAAATTTACTGAAAAATCTTATGAGAAAGAAATAGCTGATTACCTTTCTTTACAGCGCACCCTCACCGGTCCAGAAAAGAAATTGATCAAGTCATGGTTTGAAGAACAAAAACTAACTCTTGAAGAAGTTCTTGCCGCTTGTGATAAAACAGTAGTTAATAGGAGGCCATCCTTAGCACACGTAAACGCTATCCTAAACGGGGAGAATGACCCTGTGCAAGTGGCAGGTGCGAAAGAAGCATCGAATCCACTTAATAATTCTGCTGTAAAAAAGAAACGTATTAAAAAGGCCTTTGAAGAATATGATGAATTTTCTTAATTGACTCGGAGGATGCAAGTTATGGACAATGCAGACAACAAAAATGGAACGGTAGATATGCGGCTTTTAAATTTACAACTCGTTCGATCGATTGTTAATAATGACGAAGAACTTGCTATTGATGCACAAAAAAAATTAGCTCTGTTTAAAAACTCTAGTTGTGATTTAAAGCATTATGATTGCGACAAGTGCCTTGATACAGGTATCTTTGAAGGAAAACAATGCCAGTGCTTAAAAACAAAAATTAAGAATAATAGATATGTTAAAATATTCTCGCAAAGTGGGTTGCAGCCTGAACAATTGTGCGAAACATTTTCTTCATTTGATTTTGAATACTACAAAGATGTTAAAATATCTGATAAGATTAACATGACATTTCGCGACTGTGCCGCAAAAGTTTATTTAGCAGCTCAGGAATTTGCAAATAGTTGCCTCAACGGCCGTGCTAGCAAAGGGTTATATTTATTCGGAGAACCTGGACGAGGGAAAACTTTTTTAATGAATTGTGTCGCGAATGAACTAGTTTTGAATCATAGGCCATTTCTCTACAGTAAGTATGACCGACTACTGGTTGAGATTCAAAACTCTTATGCTGCTGACTCAAAGATTAAAACTGAGCATTTGCTGCAGGCGGTCATGAAGATTGATGTGCTACTTTTAGATGACCTTGGTGTTGAGCGTCCTAGCGACGATGCCGGACTTAAATTGTATCGAATTATTGATGAACGAATGATGAACAATTTGCCAACTTTCATCACTTCGAATTTTAGTATTGCTGAGCTCGGTAGCAGATATTATGATGAAATGCTAGGAAAAAGGATCACATCGAGAATCGCGCAACTCTGTGAAATTATGCAATTATATTGTCAAAAAGACATTAGAATGGTTAAGGCGAAAATGCTCAAGTAGGAAGAAAACGAAATAATTGTGGGTGTCTTTTGCTATGTTGCATAAACATAGCAGTTATTTTATTACAGCTTGAGGAGGAGATTCAATTGAAGGACTACTCAACGGGTAATATCAGAAATGTAGTTTTGGTATCACACAGCGGGGCTGGGAAAACATCTCTATTGGAGAATGCGCTATTTGCTACAGGGGCAATAACGCGAATCGGCAAGGTTGAAGACGGAAGCACTACTTCTGACTTTGAACCTGAAGAAATCAAACGAAAGGTCAGTATCAACGCAACCTTAATTCCAATTGAATGGCAGGATTTTAAGATTAATTTTATTGACACTCCTGGGTATTTTGATTTCGTAGGCGAAGAATACAGCGCAATGGCTGTAGCTGATTCTGCAATACTTGTAGTAGATGCTGTCGGAGGCGTTGAAGTAGTAACAGAAAAAAACTGGTCGCTTCTTTGCGCCAAAGAGAAACCCAGAATGGTCGTGGTGAATCGGCTCGACAGAGAAAATGCCGATTTTTACCGCACCCTTGAAAGTCTACGTGACAAATTTGGGGTATCTGTTATTCCGGTCCAAATTCCAATCGGAGCTGAGGGAAACTTGCAAGGGGTAATAGATTTAGTGGATCTAAAAGCAGTCTACTATTCTAAAAATGACCCGAAAAATTTCGAACTTAAAGATATTCCCGATGAGTACGCTGAGCAAGTTGATATTTATCGCGACATGATGCTGGAGTCTTTATCTGAAACTGAAGACGAGTTAATGATGAAGTATTTAGATGGCCAGTCTCTTAGCGATGCTGAAATACATGTAGCGCTTAAAAAGGGCACTGCTGCAGGACTTGTCTTTCCGGTATATTGCGCCTCAGCCGGGTTTGGATTTGGTATTCCACAATTACTGAATGCCGTCATTCAAAACATGCCAGCCCCGGATGCAAATGAATTTGCTGATGCATTCTCCGTCGACGAACAACCCATAAAACAGTCCATTAGTTCCACTGAAGCGTTCTCAGCGCTTGTTTTTAAATCAATAACAGATCCTTTCGTTGGAAAACTTACTCTGTTTAAAGTCATGTCTGGCATTCTTAAGCCCGATAGCCACATCTTCAACAGTGTCAAAGGCGAAAGTGAAAGAATTGCCAAGATTTTTTATCCTTTGGGTAAAACTCAAATTCCAGCTAATCAAGTTGTTGCTGGCGATATAGCTGCTGTAGCCAAGTTGCAATATACTGCGACTGGCGACACTCTTTGTGATAAAGAGCATCAAATAATTTTCCCGGCATTGAAGTTTCCACAACCTATGTTCTGTGTAGCTGCTGTTGGTAAAACAAGTGGAGATGAAGACAAGATTGCTTCAGGTCTTTCTAAACTAGCCGAAGAAGACCCTACTTTCAGGATCGAAAAAAATGCCGAAACCAAGCAATTGCTTATCTATGGTATCGGGGATTTGCAACTAGATGTTATTAAAGATCGCCTAAAACGAAAATTCGGCGCCGAGATGGATACTGAAGTGGCAAAAATTCCCTATCGTGAAACGATCAAGACTCCTGTCAAGGTAGAAGGTAAGCACAAAAAACAATCGGGCGGACACGGGCAATTTGGACATGTCTGGGTGGAATTTTTACCTTTAGAACCTGGTAAGGGATTTGAGTTTTCTGAATCTATTTTTGGTGGGTCAGTTCCAAAGCAGTATATTCCCGCTGTTGAAAAAGGCTTGCTTGATTCTTTGGATAGTGGAGTTCTAGCAGGATATCCAGTAGTTGATTTTAAAGCAAACTTGTATGATGGCTCGTATCACCCAGTAGATTCATCGGAAATGGCTTTTAAGATTGCAGCCCATCTGGCATTTAAAAAAGGTATGGAAACTGCTCATCCTGTCTTACTCGAACCAATTATGCATGTCGAAGTTACTGTTCCTGACGCTTTCATGGGAGATGTAATTGGTGATTTTAATTCGAAGCGTGGCCGCATTCTTGGCATGGAACCGACGGAAAATAGTCATCAAGTGGTTAAAGCCCATGCACCTTTGGCGGAGCTCGCAACATACGCTTTGGACTTACGGTCACTAACCCAAGGGCGAGGCTCCTTTACCATGGATTTCTTCTCATATGAAGAAGTACCGGAACGAACGAAGCACGAGGTAATCGAGGCAGCCAAGAAAGCAAAAGCTGAGGAATAATCAAGAAACGGGCTGAGATTGTTTTGATCTCAGCCCGTTTAAGGAGATAGTTCATATGCGCATTCTAGTTACAAACGATGACGGCATTATGTCTCAGGGAATTTTTTTCCTTACACAAGAACTTGCGAAAATTGGCGATGTCTTTGTAGTTGCCCCTGACAGGGAAAGGAGTGCATCAAGTCATTCTATCACTTTTCATAAGCCACTTAGAGTTGACAGTTTCGATATGCCTTGCGCAGCATCTGCGTGGATGGTTGATGGAACTCCGGCAGATTGTGTAAAGATAGCCTTTGATTCCTTACTTGATTTTGTACCCGATGTGGTCATTTCCGGTATTAATCGTGGCCCAAACCTTGGAAGCGATGTACTTTACTCTGGAACCGTTGCCGCTGCGATTGAAGGGCATATTAATGGAACAGCCGGAATTGCTGTCTCGCATGGCGCATATGTCGACTGCGATTATCAGCCAGCAGCCGCAATCATACGAAGTCTGGTGGATATTTTGTTTGCTGAAAAAATTATCAACCCAGCCTCGCTCGTTAATATTAATATTCCCGATATTCCAATATTGCTACTGGATGATGTGAGAATAACCTCTTTGGGTGAGCGGAAATACGAAAATGCGTATGATGCGCGTATCGATCCCCGAGGAAGAAAATATTTTTGGCTGACTGGCGATGTTATCAGTAAATTATCATCATCAAATAGTAGTCAATTGACAGATATAGAAGCAGTTTCCCAAGGATTAATCTCGGTTACCCCTATGCAAATTGATTTGACTGACTATACGGCAATTGCGGGAATGAACGAATGCTTAAAAGCGCACGTGCATGGTAAATAACATTGAGGAAAGATGGCTATGAAAATTAGTATTCTGCAACTCGATATTAAGTTTGGGCAAGTTGATGTCAACATAAATAATGTCTGCGCTATCCTGGAATCACTTGAGAAAGTTGACAATTTTGAGTTACACGTTATAATTCTGCCCGAGATGTGGTCCTGCGGCTACGACCTGATCAGTTTAGACGAATACGCCCAAAGAACTCCAGAAATAATTGAATTATTGAAAAAATACGCGATTAAACTAGGAGCATATATTGTCCCTGGTAGTTTGCCTTGGTGTCCGACTTACTTAAAAAAGAAAACAGGTGTTTTTAACACAACATTTATGATCGATCCCAAAGGAAAAATAATCAATGAATACAGCAAAATGCACCTTTTCCGTTTGATGCAAGAAGAAAAATACATGCAACCCGGGGATAAGTTTAACAAGGTCAGTATTGGAAACGAAGCTATTATCTCGCAGTTTATTTGCTATGACCTGCGGTTCCCGGAAATATTTAGAAAAATGGCTGAGCAGGGGACAAATATTTTTATAATCGTAGCTCAGTGGCCTAATCCCAGAATGCATCACTGGAGGAGTTTGTTGATAGCTAGAGCAATTGAAAATCAAGCTTTTGTAATAGCAGCCAATCGATCAGGCGAAGATCAAATTGGCAGTTTTTTTGGACATTCGATGGTCATCAATCCGTGGGGAGACGTCATCTTTGAAGCTCCTGAAGCAAGTAATATTTATACATGTGTGATTGATCCATCTGAGGCATCCGCTCTCAGGCAAAAACTCCCGTTTCTCAAAGATCGTCGGCTAGATATCTATCAGTTCTAGCCCGATATTAACGTCATGACATCGCATGATATAGAGGAGGATGTTAGAAATGGACTACGAAGGTTTTAAAACAAAGGCATTTGAGATTACTGGCATCGACTTGACCAGCTACAAGCAAAAACAGGCAGAAAGACGGATAGGAACGCTGCTAAAACGCCTGGGAGTTGACACCTTCGATGAGTACTGCCGCATCTTAGAAAAGGATGCAAAAGCAAGAAAAGATTTCTTAAACTATTTCACCATTAATGTAACTGAATTTTTCCGCACCCCAATAAAATTTACTGAACTCGAAAAAAGTGTCTTACCCAACTTATTAAATAAAAATGCGAATGGAAGTTTAAAAATATGGAGTGCTGGATGTTCCAACGGAGCCGAGGTATATTCTCTAGCTATCATTTTGGATGAACTTACTCCTAACGGAAGGCATAAATTTCTAGCAACCGATATTGATGACGAAATGCTTAAAAAAGCAAAAGCAGGGGTTTATGGGGAAAATGAAATGGGACAGGTAAGCCCACAAAGAAGTGCAAAATATTTTCAAACAAGCGAAAAACAATTTATTCTCAGTGAAAAAATTAGAGCCAAGGTTGACTTTAAAATTCACGATCTCTTAAACGAACCGTTTGAAAAAGAATTTGATCTAATTCTGTGTCGAAACGTAGTCATATACTTTACGGAAGAAGCCAAAGACAAGCTATACGTAAAATTCTTTAATGCGCTGAAAACCGGAGGAGTCCTTTTTGTAGGGGGGACAGAGCGGATTCCCAATTATATGGAAATAGGTTTTAAATCAATTTCACCCTTCTTTTATCAAAAATAATTGGGAGAGGGATTTTTATTCCCCTTGAACAGGTTCGCCTCGATAGCTTTCAATCGTGTTTAAATATTCTGTAAAAAGTTTCGATTTTTCTTCTTGTGAAATATAACCAATTAAATTGCGTAAAAGAACGAATGAATCAAAATCAATGTTTTTCATATGAATGCCATAGCCTGCTTCAGTTTTACGAACAATTTCAGCAATAAAATACAACGTAACATGAGAGTTGGCGCCTGCCAAATTCACCGTAATTTCAACTGGTTCAACATCATTTGGAATTTCTTCGCTTGTTTTTATTTGTAATCCCTTGATGCTCACGTCCAAAATTTCAGCCTTAGTGGTAAAACTGCCCTGAACTAAATTTGCTGTAGACGAAAAAGAAGTGCGAATAAAATTGCGTTTTTCTGTGTCCTGGGATACCTGATCGATTAACGACATAATACAATTCCTCCTTTTTTGCGTGGTGCTTAGGGTAGGGTTTCCTTCTAGCATTTTACTTGAAAAAAGCTTAAATGGAAACAAAAAAACCGCAACCTTTTCAGCGCGGATGAAAGAAATATGGCAGGGGAGAAGGGACTCGAACCCCCAACTTACGGTTTTGGAGACCGTTGCTCTACCATTGAACTACTCCCCTATATGGCGACACAGGTGATATTTTATTGCATTGACTGACTTTTGTCAATTAGTATATTAAATCTAGTGCGAAGGAAATGACAAAAAATGAGAAACAAAATGTTTGATGCGATTAAAGGGCTGGCAATAATTTCGGTGGTTTTTTCACACACGTATCGGGGATTTTCAGATCCTGGAGCAATTTTTATAAGAGAAATAGCTATGTGGTCAGTCCCGGCTTTTTTTATACTTCAAGGATATTTTCTTTATTCACCAAAGCCTAAGCCGTGGTTAAGCAATACATTTAAAAAAGTAAAAAAAGCTTACATTCCATATCTGGTATGGGCAGTATTCTACGGAATTTTTTATCTACTTGTCACGGCGAAAAGCTTTACACTTGAAGATGTAATTTTAGGTAAAACGGCGATTCATTTATACTTCATGTTTCATTACATGATTTTTGCAATATTTCTACCGCTGCTGTATTTCATTCCAGCCATTTACCGCAGAATAATCATCTGGTTTATGATTTTATCAAACTTAACCTTAACCATCATCCTTGAAATAAGCAAAGCTGAGCAAATCCGAATTATTCCGTATAGCGGACCAAATCCAGCAAAATGGTGGGGGTTTGTGGCAATAGGGATGCTGATTGCTGAATCGCCCGCTATTATAAGCTTTTGCCGAAAACATCCTCGAATTACTATCTTAACAGCAATCTCATTATTCCTTTTTGGAATCATTCAGCCATACGCGATCGGGCACGTAGGTTATTTATTTAATAAATTTGCATTATGGCCGATGTCGCTCGGATTATTGCTTTTAATCGCGCTATACTACAACAAAAACGGGGCAATTTTTAAAGATGAGCTCGCCTATATAGGCGAGAGGACCTTTGGTATTTATTTGCCGCATATTTTAATTCTCTATTACCTACAGTTAATTATTCCCGGGCAAAGAATAGTCAGCATTGTTATTATACTGATTGCGTGCATTGTATTGACGAACTTGAAAAACTATTTTGAAAAGCAAATTGCCAGCATAATGAAGTGGCCAAAATCTCAGTGTAAATAACATAACATTTATTATAGGACGTTGCATTAAAAAGCACGCGGAATACCTTGTCGAAGTTGCTTTAAATATTCAGGCGTTGTACCGCAACACCCTCCTAAAATTGTTACCCCGCTTGCAAATATTTCTAGCATAATAGCGCAGTATTCGTCAACTGGCATGTCATAGTAAGCCTGCTGCTCTGCGTTTATTTTCGGCAGTCCCGCATTTGGTTGCATCAGTGACCGTATTCTACCTTGGTTAGCTGCTAATAAGGCATTGGTCAAGCCTTTCATTTGTGCTGGACCGAACCCGCAGTTAATGCCGAATGCATCTATCTTCAAATCGATAAGACGCGTCGCAACATCATTGATTGAATTTCCCATTAACGTCCGATCTTTGTTTTGTATTGTAACTGAGCAAAAAACAGGTTTTCCTTGGCCGTGTATCTTGGCCTGTTCAGCCGCAATTGCCAACTCCTCCAGATCGTACATAGTTTCAATTATTATTAAATCTACATCGGAGCTACACCCTAATTGTACTTGTTCAGCGAATGCATGTCGGGCTTCTTTTATTTCCATATCTCCGTAAGGTTTCAACATTTTCCCAATTGGCCCTATGTCGAGAGCCACCCAAGCCCTTCCTTCGCTAGCTTTACGAGCAATTTTGACTGCTTCTTCAATAACGCAAGAAACTTCCATATTCTTGTCAGAGAGCTTGTGCTTGTTGGCCCCAAAGGTGTTGCAGCAGATGATGTCAGCGCCTGCATCGATGTTTAGTCGATGGATTTCTTCGACAACCTTCGGAAAATCGAAATTGTATTCTTCGGCGATTGATCCAGAGCTCATGCCTCGCTGAAGTAAGCTTGTCCCCATTGCTGTATCAATCAGCAATGGGGATCCTGATTCAATAACCTGCCTCAGGTCAGGTAAATTTTTACTCATTTCCTCATCTCCTAACATTCTCTATTCACATTATAACTTGTTACATTATGACTTGTAAAATATTTGCATGAATCCTTTCTGCAACCTCAGGACGATTCATCGTGTAGATGTGAATGCCGTCGATTTCAGCCGCAAGTAAATCAATAACCTGCTCAGTGGCAAAGGCTACTCCGGCATCGAACAGAGCTTCCGGCTTCTCCTCGTACTTTGCTAATATTCGTGAGAATTTTTTGGGGAATTTTGCATTGCATAAAGAGAGAATGTGAATAATTTGTTTTGCATTTAAAGCCGGCATTATCCCAGCAATAATCGGAATATTGATGTTCTTTTTCTTGATTAAATCTAAAAATTCAAAAAATATATTATTCTCAAAAAACAATTGGCTTATCAAGAAATCGGCGCCTTCATCCACTTTCCTGCGCAAGTTTTCGACATCGCTTTCAAGGCAATCGCAATCAATATGGCCTTCAGGGTAGCATGCTCCGCAGATTTCAAATTTTTCACCCTTGTAATGGCGAATAAATCGCACTAAATCTGAAGCGTAGCTAAAATCACATATACCATCCTCATCCGCATCCTCAAGCGGCATATCACCGCGCAAAGCAAGAACGCTGAGTAAATTTTTCTCTTCCAGGCTATCCAGGATAGTTTTAATTTGTCTTTGCGTGTGGCCTGTAGCTGTTAAATGAGCCAATGGGCGAACCCCGCATTTTTTTACGTGCTCCGCAATTTCCATTGTATAATTTTTGCCGCCTCCTCCATTCGCACCATAGGTAACGCTTATGAAGTCAGGCGATAGCTTTGCCAATCGATCAACACAAGATTTTACGTTCTCCAAATTTCCATCACGTTTAGGTGGAAATACTTCAAAAGAAACAGAACCTCTTTTTTGCTTTAATAAATCTCTTATCATACGAATGCCAGCCTTCCCCAATAACAATTTTCTGTTGACGTATTAAATATCCGTTAATCGCAAATACAGCCCCCTGTGTCACGACAAGAGGCTGCTAAAGACGTATTGGTGAATTATACAGCAGGTCAATCCATTGGTCAAATGGCCGACAAGGGTTATTATTTGCTCAATATATGGATTTATTTTGGGATTTCAAGCAACATTCCCGGTTGTAAAAAAGAAGAACTGTTTAGATTATTGTACTCAATGATGCTTTCGGCCAATAAATCCACGTTGTCTTCAGTGCAGTTATGCGCAATTTGCCAGGCACTATCCCCAGGGCTAACCTCATAAGTATAAAAACTATCCTCAGCATGTCCTACAGCTGAAATGTCGACAATTCCAAACCAAAACATTAAAAACAAGGCTGCAATTACTAGGTTAATCTTTTTTCTCATTGCTACACCCCCGAACATTTGTTTTGTTTATTATATAACCAAACAAATGTTCGTGTCAACCCTTGAACGTATGTTTGCACACTGGGGCGTGCTATTGTATAATATGCGAGAGGTGATTAAGATGGATAGAAGTCAGATTAGCGAAAAACATAAGGAAATTTTAAATTTTATCGAACAGGAGATTTCCCTTAAAGGCTACCCCCCTTCCGTTAGAGAAATCGGGAGCGCTGTTGGCTTGAATTCGAGCTCTACCGTGCATGGCCATCTGCGCAAATTAGAAAAACTTGGGTTCCTAACGAAAGATCCTAGTAAAAATCGAGCAATTTCTCTAGCGATGAACTTCACCACGTCGAGAGAAATTGAGTCCGATATGTTGCCGAATCATGAAAACGCGGGGAAAACATCATACCTTCCTTTAGTTGGAGTGATTACTGCTGGGCAACCGATTCTTGCTGTTGAATCAATCGAGCAATACTACCCTTTTCCCGAAGAGATGTTACCAGCGGGAGACAAATTTTTGTTAAAGATTCGAGGAGACAGCATGATCAATGCAGGAATCCTTGACGGAGATACCGTAATAATTCGCAAACAGAGCGATGCGAACGATCGGGACATTGTCGCTGCAATGGTTAATGAAGAAGATGCGACAATAAAAACCCTTCGCAAGCAGGGCGGTCAATGTTGGCTACAACCCGAAAACGATGCGCTTGAACCAATTTTTCCTGAAAATTTGTGGATTATGGGAAAATTAGTTGGTTTATTTAGAACACTTTAGGCCATTATCGAGTATTCTAAATAATTATGGTCCCTCGTCTCATTATTTCTTGGAATCCTGACAGAATAGCCAGCTTGCCATAATGAAAGCTCATACCACCTTGATAATAGGCAATATAAGGCTTCCTTAGCGGAGCGTCGCAACTAATGTCGATAGACGATCCGCTAATAAAGCCTGGAGATGCCATAATAATTAAGTCTTCATAACCGGCCATAGCTCCTGGTATTGGGGAGATATGCGAATCGACGCAGCCCCCTGCCTGCACCCCTTGGCAAAAAGCGATTAAAGTCGCTTCATCTGGGAACTGGATAGCCTGCACGATATCCCCCCGGACTGTTTTGATATTTGGAAAAATTGTATACCCTAAAAGTGTAGCCAAATTAGCTGCATAAACTGCGCATTTGAGCGCCTCACCAGTTACGAACGGTGCTAAATAGAATCCTTGATAAAGCAATCGATTAATACCGAGCGTGCAGCCTATCTCACCACCGATACCAGGAGCCGTGAGCCGTGACGCAGCTCGTTCAACAATTTCGTGATTGCCACATATGTATCCCCCTGTTGGCGCAATCCCCCCACCGGGATTTTTAATCAAAGAACCTGCTATAACATCTGCCCCGACTTCAGTCGGTTCGAGAACGTTCGTAAATTCGCCATAACAATTGTCAACAAATATTATCGCCTCCGGGCAGATTGTTTTTACAATAGTTGTTGCTTTCCTAATTTCTTCGATAGAAAGGGCTTTTCGAACACTATACCCTCGCGAACGCTGAATGTGAACAAGTTTGGTTTCCTTGTTCACATAACGCTCAATGTCCGCATAATTTATCCCTTCGTCCCTCATTTCCATCCATTTGTAAATCACACCTGTATCCTGCAATGAGCCTCTAGTAGGACGTAAACCAATGACTGAATGCAATGTGTCATAGGGTAACCCAGTTAATGATAGCATCTGATCGCCGCTTTTTAAAACACCCTGCAGAACACAAGCGATTGCATGTGTTCCGGACATAAAGTTCCAGCGCACCAAAGCGGCCTCTGTCTTAAAGACGTGACAAAAAACTTTTTCTAATTTTTCTCGGCCATAATCATCATAACCATAACCTGTGCTGCCATTAAAATCACTACTGCTAACCTCTAAGCTTCGAAACCCATGCCAAAGCTTTTGACAATTTGAGCTGACAGTTTGTTCTATATTTTTAAATTCTTCGAAGCAATTTGCCTCAGCTTGCAAAGCTATTAATTTTAGTTCAGTAGATAACTCATCACTCACTCGACTGCCCTCCCCCTTTATCTAGTCAACTAATTTTTGAAGTATCATGTCTCTGAGATGATTTAAATTTGTATCGAACTTGGCCGATATATAAATCTGGCTTAAGTCGTTTGATAAAACAGGCTCACATTTTACGTCACCCAGCATGTCCACTTTATTGAAAACAAAAAGACATTTTTCTTCTTTTATACCAAGCTCATTCATAACGCGATTAACCGTTAACATTTGATCGCGCCAATAATCATGACCATAATCGATTACAACTAACACTAAATTAGCAATTTTTGCTTCAGCAAGAGTAGATTTAAAAGAATCTACTAGCTGATGTGGCAAGTTGCTTATAAATCCAACCGTATCAATCAGCATTATCAATTTATTATTTGGCAAAGCCATTTTTCGATGCAAAGTATCAACCGTTGCAAATAATAAATCCTCTGCTTTACTGGCTTCAGATGTCAAGGCATTAAACAGAGTAGTTTTACCACTATTGGTATAGCCCAATAGCACAACAGACGAAATGCTCGATTGATGCCTCTTATTTATGCGCCCTTGGTTTACAAAGTGTATTTTTGTAATTTCTTGTTTTAATTTATGTATTTTTTCTCTGGCAATTCTGCGGTCGTGTTCAAGTTTTTTTTCCCCAGGCCCTCTTGTGCCAATCCCTCCGCCTAAACGCGATAATGCAATTCCTTTACCTTTCAACCGTGGTAATAGGTACTGCAGTTGGGCTAGCTCAACTTGGAGCTTGGCCTCCTTACTAATTGCATTGTTAGCGAATATTTGCAATATTAATGCTGTACGATCAATTAAATGCAACCCCGATTCAATTTCGAATGCAACCAACTGCGATATGTGAATAAATCCATCATATATAATTGTATCGGTGTTATGTTCTTGACAGGCTACTTTTAACTCATCTTTTTTATACGACGTAAGATTCAATTTATTGCTATTTTTCGTCACTTGCTCAATCTCGCAAACAATTTTTAAACCCAAAGTATAGCATAAAGACTTTAACTCATTCCGATAATAGCGCTCTTTTTCACCCTGCCTAGTCGATATTTTAAAACCAAATAAAATTGCAGGTTGGGTCATTTATCATCTGCTTGCTCACCATTGACGCCTCCATGTAATTGGAAAGCAACTGTATGAGCCGGCACAATCGTTGAAATGGCGTGCTTATAAACCATGTGCTGCTTTCCTTCAGATTCAATAACTACAGTAAAGTTGTCAAATCCTTTTACATAGCCTTTAATCTGGAATCCATTAATTAAAAACATTGTCATAGCGATATTTTCTTTTCTTATATTATTGAGAAAAATGTCTTGGATATTATTGATTGATTTTTGCATCTCTTAGCGCTCCTTTAAATTGTTTAATATAATTCTAACATTTTCTTGTATTGTATTGCTCGAATTTAACCAAAATATTTCAAATTGATTGCGATGCCACGTCAATTGTCTTTTTGCATATCGACGTGTTTCTTGTTTGATAAGCGCGGCCATCGCTTCGTAATCTAAATGGCCATCGAGATACTGATTGACTTGTCGGTAGCCAAGCGACATCATTGGGCTGCATGTGGCAGGAACTCCTTCCTGTCGTAAGATTTCCACCTCTTCAACAAGTCCTTCCTCTAGCATCTTGTCAACTCGACGATTAATCCTTTGATATAGCACCTCGCGATCCCAATCAATTCCAAACAGCCGGTACTCGACCTCTAATGGTTCTTGTCTTGTATTAATAGTAGTGGCTGGTGTTGCGAATTCAGCTATTTCCAGTGCTCTGATGATCCGCCGTAGATCATTGGGGTGTAGCCGGGTAGCTGCTTTCGGGTTTTTTTCTATTAGCCTTGAATATAAAATAGAATTCCCATTCAATTCAGCTTCTTTTTGACAATGTGAACGGAATTCTGCGCAAGGCGAGACATTTGAATATGTGTCGCTCCCACAAATCGACCTAATATAAAGCCCCGTTCCTCCGGACACAATCGGAATCGTTCCTCTCAATAACAATTCTTTAATAAGTGAACGCACATCTTCTTGGTATCTGGCCACGCTATACGATTCATCGAATTCAATAATATCTATAAAATGGTGCTTGATTCTCTTTAAATCATCTCGACTCGGCTTGGCTGTCCCTATGTTAAAATTCCTATAAATTTGAACCGAGTCTGCTGAAATAATCTCGCTTGCCAAGGATTCAGCTAAAGCTAAAACCAAATCACTCTTCCCTGAGGCAGTGGGTCCAGTGATAATCGGGATAATACGCATATAGTATCATAGTCTCCTTTTTAAACCTTTTTCAAGCTCTTCTTTAGTTAGCATGACACAAGTAGGTCGTCCGTGAGGACATTTTAACGGGTCTTCTATCTCGAGTATCAATTTTAATAGTTCCTCAATTTCCACAATACGTATTGGCCTAGTAGATTTGATCGCACTTTTACAAGCCATCATTTTAAAGATGGGCTCATATGCGTTTCTCTCACTTAAAAAATCAGCGAGTTCGATTAATGGACTGGTAAAATCTCTATCGAATAAAAAAGCCGGCACTGTGCGAAACACAATTTCTTGATTGCCAAACACTTCAATATCATATCCGAAGCGCTGAATATCAGAGGTGAGTGATTCAATTTTGTTAACTGTTTCGAAATCGCATTCAAAGAAATAAGGAATTAGTAGTTTTTGTCCAGTCAGTAGCCCCTTCGTTTTATACTCGAATAACATTTTTTCATAGATATATTTCTCATGAATGGCGTGCTGATCCAATAACAGGATAAAATCCTGATGTTCGCAGAGGGCGTATGGGAACAGGCTTAAACCAATTGGTCGAATTTGTCCTTCATTAATTAACATTTTCAAAGTTACTTCATCCAAGACAAATTCTTTGCCAGGCAACCCGTTTTTTATCGGTAATTCTAAAATTTTAGCAGCAGACTCATCTAAAAGTTTACCACTATCACAATTTTCAATAGCAGTAGATGCAGGGCCTAACCCGTTATCCGGAGGCGAGAATGAATTTGCGGAAAAAAACAAGCTAGCAGCAGGTGTCCCCTCGCGAACAATGTCGGACATTGCGCCAATCCTGTTTTGAGAATAAAGCTGAGCGACACGCAAATGCTTTTTTAATGCATCAGACACTGTTGTCCTGATAAAATCAAATACCTTCTCTTCGTATTGAAATTTGATTTCACTTTTTCGGGGATGAATATTTACATCAATCTCTTCAGCCTTGACTTCTATCAATAAAACCGCTATGGGGTATCTATTTTGCATGATATATTCTTTAAATGCCAACCTAATAGCATTGTCAATCAATTTACTATTTATCAAACGCTGATTTACAAAATAGAGCTGACGAGTCCGATTATGCCATAACGTCTCAATGCTACCTACGAAACCACGAATTTTTATTCCTTGGTCCTCTATGGTTTCGATTTCGATTAAATCATTGTCTGCATAAAGCGACCATATTATTTTTCCGCGATTAATCAGAGTTTCTCCTGCCTGTACTTTAAAAAGACTCTTCGCGTCTCTAATCAAGCTGATTTTTAAATCTGAATAACCTAGGGCTATATCTTGTAAGAATTGATTAATTTTATTACCTTCTGATCGTTGGCTTTTTAAAAATTTAAGCCGTGCGGGCACATTAGCAAAAAGATTCCGAACAACGACTGTAGTTCCCTTGACTTTGCCGTGCTCAGAAATCTCCAATGCTCCATCCCAGTCAGCACTGAGTCGATATCCCACTTCTGCATCCTCAACGGAAGATATAATCTCGACATCTGAAACAGAAACGATGCTGGCCAAGGCTTCGCCCCGAAAACCTAGCGTCTTGACCCGAAAAAGATCTTCAAAGCTGACTAATTTGCTGGTAGCATGGCGCGACGTGCACAACAGAATGTTCTCTTTTGTCATCCCACATCCATCATCAGTAACCCTGATTAAAGAAAGACCCCCATCGGAAATTTCTACCTCAATATTATTTGCACCGGAGTCTATCGCATTTTCAATCAACTCTTTGATAACCGATAAGGGATTCTCAATCACTTCACCTGCCGCTATAAGCTCAGCAACCGAAGAAGGTAAAACTTTGATTTCATTCATCTTTCGATCCTCGATTGAGAGTATTTTTCCACCCAAATAAAAAATTCAAAGCTTCCAAAGGAGTAATCGTCTCTAAATCCAGCTTTCGCAATTCATTGATAAACTTCCAGTCATACTCGGGCATTAAAGAGAGTTGCTGAAATTCTTGCTGATGAGGGTTTTTATTTTTTTGATTTAGGAGAGGCGGCATTGCTCCGCTTTCAAATTTCTGTAATAATTTCTTTGCTCTAGCAGTGATTATCTCAGGAATCCCTGCTAATTCAGCAACGTGAATGCCATAACTCTTGTCAGCCGTTCCATCGACAACCCGGCGCAAGAAGACAACCCCACTTGCTTTTTCTTTTATCGACATGCATAAATTAAAGGCACAATTCAAAGTATTACTCAGTGATGTTAGTTCATGATAATGTGTAGCAAATACTGTCATCGCCATTACTTTATCATGCAAATATTCTATCATCGCCTGGGCAATGCTCAAGCCATCGTAGGTACTTGTGCCTCTTCCGACTTCATCGAGTATGATTAAACTTCGCGTTGTGGCAAGCTCTATAATATTAGACATTTCAGACATTTCCATCATGAATGTGCTACGACCTGAAGCCAAATCATCAGACGCACCTACGCGCGCAAATACTCTATCCACCAACCCGATTTGTGCTGAATTAGCTGGTACAAAGCTACCTATGTGCGCCATAATAACAATTAATGCAATTTGCCGGATGAAAGTAGATTTACCAGCCATATTTGGTCCCGTGAGAATTGCTAAACGCTTCTCATCGGATAATTGGATGGAATTTGGCACAAAAAGTTCGCTGGTGCGCATTCTCTCAACAACAGGATGGCGACCATCGACTATAGTGACAAATGATTTTTCGTGAATTTCAGGCCTGACATAATCATACTCGACAGCCGCTATCGCGAGGGAGAGCAGAATGTCTACAAATCCAATTAATTCGGCGTTAGCAAAAAGCGCGCTCAATTTTACTTGGCAAGACTGGATTAATTCGTTGAATATCTCTAGCTCCAGGGCAATCGCACGCTGCTCGGCACTAGCTATACTACTTTCTAAATGCTTAAGCTCATCGTTGATGTAACGCTCGGAATTTGCTAGAGTTTGTTTGCGCACGTAATCCCCTGGCACATTTTGACTATGCATTTTTGTCATCTCAATATAGTATCCAAAAACACGATTATAGCCGATTTTTAGTGACTTAATTCCAGTTTTTTCCCGCTCTTTTTCTTCTAATGCGATTACGCAACGCTTGCTATCACTGCTTAATTGACGCAGGTTGTCCAATTCAGCATTATACCCGCTCCTAACAAAACCAGCATCGCGAAGGCTTGGTGACGCATTGTCGTCTAGGGCCTGCATTAATCTATTTGTCAATTCAGGCAAAGGGTTGAGCTGCTCAAGCCGATGATTTATTTTAGGCATACTATTGTTAGGAAAGATCGTTTTTAAAAATGAAATCGCTTCTAAGGAAACTGCTAAGAGCCGCAAATCTCTGGGAGAAGCTTTTGCTAGAGCAATCCGCACTGCAATTCTTTCTATGTCGCGTACCTTGCCAATGTATTCAATTAACTGGTGCCTGCCCAGCTGGTCGTTAACTATCTCTTCAACCATGTCCAACCTGCTATCGATGCTCGCATAATCGCTCAGTGGGCTGTTAACTAGCTTCCGTAACTGACGTCCTCCCATTGGAGTCTTGGTGAAATCTAGCACGCTCAGCAGCGATTTTCCTTTGCTCCCATCAAAAACAAGCGGATTCAACAATTCTAAATTACGCTTAGTAGCAAAATCAATTTTAAGGCGGTGAACTTCGGAATTCTTTTGGACTATTCTTAAATGTGGCACTTTTTCATTTTGCATTTTTTTAAGATAGCTAAACAATAAATGCAAATTACACTTCATCGCGGGTCTTATTTCATCATCAAAAGATGCTCTCAGTTGAGTGGCAATCTGCTCAGGGACTGACGGAGACCCGATATCGTTGAATTCACTACACTTATATTTTAGCAAGTATTTCTCAAATGATTCCGGCAGGCCGCGATTATAATAAATAATTTCTGACGGCTCGAAGGCTTCAATCTCAGCGATGGCAAACTGAAACCTTTCTTTTTCAGCAAAATCAAATAATTCCATCGTGCCAACTGAAAAATCAGTTGCAATTAGTGTACAGACCGAATCGTCACAAGCAACCGATATTAAATAATTATTTTTCTTTTCATCCAACATTAATGTGTCCAGGACTGTTCCAGGCGTAATAACCCTAGTCACTGCGCGCTCAACAATTTTGTTGTCACCGGAAGGCTTAGATTCCATTTGTTCGCATATAGCAACTTTGTGCCCTTTACCAACCAATTTTGCAATATAGGCATCTGCCGCATGATAAGGTACACCCGCCAAAGGATAGCCCTTTTCACTACTCCCCGCTCGACTAGTAAGCACTATATCAAGTTCCCTGGAACACAATTCAGCATCTTCAAAAAACGTCTCATAAAAATCACCAACTCGAAAAAACAAGACCGCATCATCAATCTGCGACTTGATCTTGAAGTATTGCTCTAGCATGGGAGTCAGCTTGACATTCAGCATACAATTCAATGCTTTCCGCAGTGCGTGCAGGTATGAGGATCCATCCCCGACAATGCTTGCTCGATAGCCATATTGACTTGATCAAGCAGTTGGTTAAATTCTTGCGAAGCATTTTCATAATTAGCGATAAGTGTATTTTGACTCATTTTTTCTTTTAATTCTTTCATAGTTGCGATATCTAGCTCACTAGGGTTTTTGCCAGCCATACTGTTATTCTTAATTCTGTTCTGTTCATTCTTAAATTTGCGGAACAACCCGCTGGCTGACTCATCTTCATGAACAGCATTCTCTGTCAATAAAAGTTTCTGATATTCTTCTGATGTCCGCAAAAGTGCACCAATCTTTCTTGCTTCTTCAACAATCAATATAATCGTCTCCTATCACTATTTTTCCTGTAATTGACCATGTACCGGCCTTGATGATTTCGACTGTTGCAAATTTTCCAATCTGCGAGATTTCACCTGGGAAATTAACTGTCCGATTACAGCTCGTTTTCCCCGTCAGCATTTCAGAATTATTCTTGCTTAATCCTTCAACTAAGACCTCCTGTGTCGATCCAATTAAATTCTTATTCTTAAATAAAGAAATTTCGTTCTGAACTCGCATCAGCTCGTCAAGCCTTCGTTTTTTTTCATTTTCCGGCACTTGACACGCCATCCCTGCAGCCGCTGTTTTTGTACGCGCTGAATATTTAAAAGTATAGGCCCCTTCAAATTTAAATTTTTTCATACAGTCAATAGTCTCGCAAAAATGCTCCTCAGTTTCACCAGGAAAACCTACAATTACATCAGTAGTACAACTAAAATATGGCAGCATATCAATGGACAACTTAATCTTTTCGTATTGCTCGACAGTATATTGGCGATTCATCGCGGCTAAAATAAAATTGCTTCCTGCCTGAATTGGCAAGTGGATATTGCGCGCAATGTTAGGATAAGCAACGAGGATCGATGGTAATTTTTCATTGAAATCCTTTGGATGAGACGTAAAAAATCTTATCCGTGACGGCTTTAAAAGCGCAACCTGCTCTAGCAAATCCAAAAAGTTTTTTTTAGTTTCAGCGTCATAATATGAATTTACATTCTGTCCCAGTAGGACGATTTCATGGTATCCGATATCGACTAAATACTTAACTTCCTCAATTATGGAATTAAAACTGCGACTCTTTTCACGTCCCCTGACTATTGGCACGATGCAGTAAGAGCAAAAATTATCGCATCCAGTCATAATTTCAACGAAAGCAGAGACCTGCGACTCGCGCCGCACAGTATGATAAGAATACTTAGAATAATAAGTGCTATTCGTTTCATTTTTACATTCGGGTCGAAAGGAATGATTTGCATGCAACTTTTTATGAATAAGAACAGGCAACTCAGAATACATTTCCGGGTATATGACTATATCGATCCATTTGTATTTAAGCTCAATTTCTTGTTGATATGCAGCAGGCATACAACCAGCAAAAACGATAATAGTACCATCACGCGCTTTTTTTTCTTTTAAATGTCCTAGTTTTCCCCATATTTTATTTTCAGCCGTGTGTCGTATTGCGCACGAGTTAACGACAACAACATCTGCTACGGACAAATCATTTGTCTTGGAAAAACCTGCCTGCTCGAGATATCCTCCAATTTTTTCGCCGTCATGAACATTTGCGCTGCAACCATAAGTGCACACAATATATTTATTCTTCATCAATTTCTCCGATTTAGATTAAAAATGCCGCCAAGTTAACCCTGGCGGCAGCAATCTTGTCCTTCAACTGGGTTCATGCATGGTTCTTTGCTATTACCTTAATATCACGGGGTTTTCCCCACTCGTGAAATTTAACTTCTCCGGGAGCGATACAGCCTTCGATAGGGCATACAATCCAGCAAAGTCCACATCCAACACATTTATCCTTGTTCAGTTCCGGCCTACGTTTTTCTTCGAGCCAATTAATTGCCTGATGTCCACCATCATAGCACGACAGATAGCAACGTCCACAGCCGACACATTTTTCGTCAGAAAAACCCGGGAAAACTTTAAAATCGCGGTCAATTTCTTCGGCAGGAAGAATGTTTGGCAAAGCCTTACCCACTAAAGAAGATAAATCTTGTACTGCGAAGTCATCCATCCAATATGACAGACCGCTAATCATGTCTTCAACAATGCGGTATCCGTATTGCATGATTGAGGTCGTAACTTGGAGATTTGAAGCCCCTAATAAAATAAACTCAAGGGCATCTTTCCATGTCTCGATGCCACCCATGCCGCTGATAGGAATCCCTCTTAGCTGCGGGTCTTTGGCCATCTGAGCAATAAAGCGCAAGGCAATCGGCTTGACAGCCTTACCTGAGTAACCTGAAATAGAGGACTTCCCATTTACAACCGGTAGTCCGGTCATATTATCCAAATCTATCTCGGTGATACTTTTAATCGTATTAATTGCAGCAATTCCAGTAGCTCCACCTTTAATTGCGGCACGAGCAGCAATCTCCATTGTCGTAATGTTGGGCGTCATTTTCGCTAGCACAGGAAGATTTGTTCCACGGCGAACTGCAGCAGAATATTTTTCTACTAACTCCATATTTGTTCCAACATCGGACCCCATGGCGCACGTTGTCATTTGCGGACAAGAAAAATTACATTCAATAATGTCTGCTCCGATTTCTGTGACTGCCTTGGATAATCTTACCCACTCATCTTCATTTTCTCCCATAATCGAAGCAATTAGAACTTTATCCGGAAAATCTTTTTTAAGTTGCTGCATCATTTCAAGATTTTTTTCAGTCGGTTTGTCCGAAATCATTTCCATATTCTTGAAACCAATAAATGGAGCGTTCTCTTTGCGTGTCTGATCAAACCTAGGCGAACATTCCTGCGGTATCCAGTAGCCAACTGTTTTGTAACAAATTCCGCCCCAACCGGATTCTAAAGCCTTACGGCACATTTCATAATTTGAACCAACCGGAGAAGACGACAAAAAAAACGGATTCTCACATTTTACTCCACAAAAGTCAATCGATAAGTCTCTGCGCTTAGCCATTTTTATGCCTCCCCTCTCTTAGAAAGAAAACTAGTAATACTGTCAGCTGCTTGCTTGCCGCGGGCAACGGCCTCAACTACAGTCTTACCCCCGTTAACAACATCACCGGCTGCAAAGATATTCTCAACGCTAGTGGCCAAGGAATCTTCGTTCACAACGACTAAGCCCTGTGCATTTAATTCTATCGCCGGGAAAGCAGATTTAATGTCGAATGCTTTTTGGCCAACCGCCAAAATAATCATATCCGCTCCCAGGGCAATTACACTATCCTCATCCACTTTGATTGAGGGAACATTCGCAAAATCGGTCATATCATCCACGTCCAAGCCCTGAGCGCGAATCCCACTAATGACGCCGTTTGTTCCTATGAATTCAGTTGGTTTGAAGCTTGGAATCAGGGCGACTTTTAAATTCTGGGCGTAATTTAACTCATCTTTGCTAGCTGGAATCCTTTCTAAGGATTCCACGAAAATACAGCTAACTTTATCAGCTCCTAGAAGCTTTGCCGTGGTAGCGCAATCCATCGCAACATCTCCACCACCAACTACGACAACTTTTTTACCCACAAAAACATCGCCATTTTTTTCCTTGGCATTGCTCAGAAATTCAGCAGCAGTGAAGATGTTCTTCAAATCTCGGTTGGGCAGATTAAGATCTTTAGGTTTAGACAAGCCGACGCCGATGAAAAAGGCTAAATAGCCATCCTTCTTTAAGTCTTCAAAAGTTTTGTCAATTCCAATTGCACAATTAGTGATTAAGTCTACTCCGAGACCGGTGATATAATCTATATCGGCATCGACTACTTCTTGCGGCAGGCGGGCGGGCGGAATACCATAAGTCATCCATCCCCCAGGCTTAGCGTTGGCTTCAAAAATTGTTACTTGATAACCCTCAACTGCAAGTTTCGCTGCGCAAGCTAGTCCAGCTGGACCGGCTCCGATAATCGCAATTTTAGCTTTTTTGTCAGCTTTTTTCTCTAAAATTCTCATCCCGCAGGTTTTTTCGAAATCTGTAGCATACCTTTGTAAACGACCAATTTCAATTGGTCGATCAATTCCAGTCCGGCTACATTCCAATTCGCATAATTTGTCGTAAGGGCAAACCCTGGCACAAACGCCTCCTAAAGGGTTATTCTCACGAATAGTTTCAGCTGCGCCCTTAATATTTTGAAATCTGATGGAGCGAATGAATTTACCCGGATCTGTCCCCGCAGGACATCCTTTGCTACAAGGCGCATCGTGACACAACAAGCAACGAGCAGCTTCTTCTGCAGCTGTGACCGACGTAAGCGGCTTGACCTCCTCGAGCATATATGCTTTTTCTGTTTCCAAAAGACATACCCCCTCTGTGTTAAATCTATCTCTCAGCTTCTTATATTCTCTATTTATATATATCGCTAAAATTGATAAAAAGCAAGCAAAATTTCAAATTAAAAATGGGTGCCGACGTAGTCGGCACCCATAAACTGCTGAATACTAGGGATTAATAATCTCAGCAAATACCAGCTGTCCGCCTTCAATTTTAATGATCGGCATGGATTTAATAACATTGCGATCGGCGTCAAGTGTAATATTTCCAGTAGCTCCCTTGAAATCTGTCGTCGAATTGATAGCATCTTTAATGGCTACTTTGTCCAGCGAGCCTGCGCGGGCAATAGCATCCATCATAATATTAGCGGCATCATAACCTAAAGCAGCAAGGGCGTCGGGTGTTTTATCTTCATATAACAGTTTATAAGCTTCAATAAAAGCCCTTGTTTCCTCAGTTGGGATATCAGGAGAGTAATGATTAGAGAAGTAGCAGTTATCCACAGCGTCTCCACCAATACTAAATAATTCAGGTGAATCCCAACCGTCTCCGCCCAGCATAACTTGATCTAAGCCTAGCTGACGCGCTTGCTTGGCAATTAGGCCAACTGTATTGTAGTAATCTGGTAAAAAGATTACATCTGGAGTATTCGATTTGATTTTGGTCAATTGGCCGTTAAAATCAGTATCTCCAGTCGCATACGACTCGAAAGAAACAATTTCACCGCCACGTTCAGTAAATCCTTTTTTGAATTCTTCAGCCAGCCCCTTGGAATAATCATTTGCGACATCATAAAGAATGGCGGCTTTCTTGGCGTTCAATGAAGTGTAAGCAAATGCGGCAACGCCATTACCCTGATCAGAATCCTTGTAGCACACGCGTGCCATAAATTCACCAATTTCAGAAACTTTGTCAGCAGTTGAAGAACTACTAATCATTGGAACGCCAGCGCTTTGCGCAATCGGCCCCGCCGCTAGAGTGCAACTTGAGGTTAAGCAACCAATAATTGCATCGACTTGGTCTTCGTTGATTAACTTCTGAACAGCATTGGCAGCGTCATCAGGTTTACCTTGATCATCTTCGATGACAAGTTCAACCTGCATTCCATTAATCCCGCCAGCTTCGTTAATCTGCTGCACAGCCATTTCGACTGCCTCTTTAGTTGATTGACCAAAGGTTGCTACCGGACCAGAAAGGGGTGTAATCAAACCAAGCTTGACAACACTAGCTTCCTCTTCACCACCGCCGCCACCGCAGCCGGCAAATGCCATCATCGACACTGCCAATAGAGAAATAACCGAAATGATTTTAATTCCTTTCACGCGCAGACCCTCCTCTTTTTTTAAATCATGTGTGAATTATATGAAGGCTTGAAGTTTCTGTCAAGCAAAATAGTCTATTCCCTAGATTTCAAGCACTTTCATATGTATAACAAGACTCTACTTCGTAGCCTTTTTCTTTCAAGGTGTTTGCCAGAGCTTCAACGTCAACGCCTTTAGGCAATCGGAAAGAAATCTGAGGAAACTCTCCATCCCTCATGACAACAACATTGATAATATTTATATTCATATCGCCAATGATGCCGGCTATATTTGCTAAAACATGTGGTCTATCTTCAGCGTTATTGACATTGATTCGACCACCATACTCGCGAAAGCCCATTATCTCAATAAAAGCATCAAAAATATCACTTTCTGTGATAATGCCGCAGAGTCGTCCTTCTTTTAGCACTGGCAAGCCGCCAATATCGTTGTCCCGCATCAGCACAGCAGCTTCCTCAATCAAAGCATCAGCTTCGACGGTCACGACATTTTTACTCATAATATCTTTAATTTTTGTTTTAGAGAGCAAATAATTAATCTCAAACACGCTAAGTGAAGTTGCGGGAGAAGGAGAAACTTCACTTAAATCCCGATCCGTAACAATCCCAACTAGCTGGGCTTTGCTGACAACCGGCAAGCGGCTGATTTTATTATCTCGCATCAATTCCATTGCTTCTGCAATGGTAGAATCATCCTGAACTAAAATTAAATTCTTCGACATGTGAAAATCAACTTGCATTTTCCTCACCCCTCGTATTATTTACCTAAATAAGCCTTCCGCACAGATTCACTTGCAGCTAGTTCTTTGGCATTGCCTTCTAGGGCAATCTTTCCAGTTTCTAAAACATAAGCACGATTAGCTATGGATAAAGCCATGTGGGCATTTTGTTCCACCAATAATATCGTTGTGCCTGTTTCATTGATTTCCTTAATAATGCTAAAAATTTCTTTAACTAAAAGTGGAGCAAGGCCCATCGAGGGTTCATCAAGTAACAGTAGCTTCGGCCTTGCCATCAAAGCACGACCGATAGCTAACATTTGCTGTTCTCCCCCCGACAATGTTCCTGCCAATTGATTTTTTCTCTCCAGCAAACGCGGAAACCGCTTAAACACTTTCTCATAATCATCATGAATTACTTTTTTATCGCGACGAATAAAAGCTCCCATTTCGAGATTCTCCATTACCGGCATATTGGAAAAAATCTTCCGCCCCTCAGGTGATTGTGAGATTCCCATTTTTACAATTGCTGGGGCGCTCAAATTAGAAATATCTTTGCCTTGAAAACTAATCGAACCTTCTTTAGCGTGCAAAAGTCCAGAAATGGTGCGCAGAGTCGTGCTCTTGCCGGCACCATTTGCCCCGATAAGAGTTACAATTTCGCCTTCCTGCACGATTAGGCTAATCCCCTTCAATGCGTGTATCTTGCCATAGTACACATTTAAATCCTTGATCTCTAGCAACGGCTACGCCTCCTCTCCCAGATAAGCTTCAATGACCTTGGGATTGTCCTTGATTTCATCTGGAGTACCTTCGGCAATAATCATTCCATAATCAAGCACATAAATACGCTCACAAATGCGCATCACTAATGACATGTCGTGTTCAATTAACAGAACTGTCAAATCAAATTTTTCCCGTACAAATCTAATCAAATCTGCAAGTTCTTGTGTCTCCTGGGGATTCATCCCAGCTGCTGGTTCATCTAACAACAAGATTTTCGGTTGAACCGCTAATGCCCTAGCTATCTCGAGTCTTCTTTGTTCCCCATAAGGCAAATTTTTGGCAATTTCAGAAGCCTTATCATCCAGATTAAAAATAGAAAGCAATTCCATTGCTTTGTCTTTAATTAGCGCTTCTCCAAAGAAAAATGCTTTCGACCGAAGTAAAGAACTAAGAACTCCATAGGTGGCGTGCATGTGGTGGGCGATCCTAACATTGTCTAATACAGACAAATTTGCAAACAACCTGATGTTCTGAAAAGTGCGACCAATCCCCATCTGTGTTATTTGAAAAGGCTTCAGTCCAGTAATTGAAGTATCATGAAATGTAATTCCCCCGGTTGTCGGTTTGTAAACGCCTGTAAGTAAATTAAATAATGTGGTCTTTCCTGCACCGTTTGGCCCAATTAGTCCCACAAGTTCATTTTTCTTTAGATGCATATTAACATTAGAGGCGGCCGCAAGCCCACCAAAAGTTTTGGTAACTTTTGAGAGGAGCAGAACATTTTCTCTAGTCATGGTCAACTCCCCCTTTTCTCTTTGCCCAGTTCCGCGAACTCAAAAGTCCGGTAACAGACAGCTCGCGGTTACCTAATAATCCTTGAGGTCTAGTTAACATAACAATAATGAGCATCAACGAGTAAATTATCATACGCAATTCAATAAACTGTCGCAACAATTCATTTAAATAAGTAATGAATATTGCTGCAGAAATTGACCCGGTAATACTTCCTAGCCCTCCTAAAACAACCATAACCAAAATATCGATTGATCTTAAAAACCCAAACATACTAGGATGCAGATATGTCAACATATGCGCAAACAAGGCTCCTGCAACACCAGCGAAAAATGCCCCAATCGAAAACGCCATAATCTTATATTTTGTCGTATTAATTCCCATTGTTTCCGATGCAATTTCATCTTCCCGAATTGAAATACAGGCACGACCATGGGTAGAATTTATAAAATTAACAATAATATAAACCGATAGTATGGCGACAAAAAACGCTAACCCAAAGCTTGTCAGTTTGGGCATGCCTCCATAGCCACGGGGGCCACCAATAAAATCCAAGTTAATTATGACGACACGGATTATTTCTCCAAACCCCAGCGTCGCAATCGCCAAATAGTCTCCACGTAATCGCAAAGTGGGCAAACCGATAAGAAATCCTACCAATCCCGAGAAGAGACCACCACAAACTATCGCAGCAATAAGAATTACGGCTCCCAGAAAAGGACTGCTTGAAAAATCAAAACTAATCTTCAATGTATTGGTAAGCAGTGCCGATACGTAAGCTCCTGAAGCCATAAAACCCGCGTGCCCTATCGAGAATTGCCCTGTAAAACCGTTGATCAGGTTCAAGCTAACAGCTAAAATTACATTGATGCACATCAACGATAATATCTGCATATGATACTGGTTAAGATAGCCAGATGAAAAAGCAAACATTATGATAGCAAAAAAAACTAGCGACAATGCAAACATCAACCAGCGGTTAGTATAGTATTTTTTAATATTCATCTTCATTTTACACTTTCTCCCCGATGTTTTTGCCTAGAATACCAGTTGGCTTCACCAGCAAGATGATTATTAAAATTGCAAAGGCGATGGCATCTCGGTAAGTGGAAGACCAATAACCGACAACCATCAATTCTGCAACGCCCATTACAAGTCCGCCCAGCATTGCACCGGGAACAATCCCAATTCCGCCCAGCACTGCAGCCACAAAGGCCTTCAACCCAGGCAGAATTCCCATATATGGATCAATCCGCGGATATGCGATTCCGACTAAAATTCCAGCCGCCGCCGCAAGTGATGATCCAATCGCGAACGTCGCGGAAATAGTAGTGTCGACGTTAACACCCATTAGCTGCGCCGCTTCTTTATCAAAAGAAACAGCCCTCATGCTCTTGCCGATTTTTGTTTTATAAATTATAAATTGCAAGACCAAGATCAGTATTATCGATGTCGTAAAGATAATGATTTGGATACTATTGATTGTAACACCAAAAATGTCAAAATTGTGAATTTCAAAAAATTTAGGGAAAGGCTTCGGCTCTGGACCTACAATCCATCTGACAAAGTTCTCAAGGAATAGAGACACACCAATTGCAGTAATTAACACAACGATACGAGGATATTTACGCAAAGGTCGATACGCCAGTTTTTCAATAACGACGCCAATTACGGCACACAGAAACATGGCTGCAAAAAGCGTTGGGAGAAAAGGCATGTTAAAAGAAAAAGCAAAGAAAAAGCCAAAATACGCGCCAACCATGTAGATATCACCGTGAGCAAAGTTGATTAATCCAATTATGCCATACACCATTGTATAGCCAATGGCAATGAGTGCATAAATACTTCCCAACGCTAATCCGTTAATAATTTGTTGAAAAAATACACTTAAAAACTCCAAAAGTATCATCACTCCTTAATCGGCACTACGCGATAAGTAATCCAGGCAGCCTTAGCCGCCTGGATTTAAGATCAACTTAAAATATTTACGACTCACTAACTCGGCAAAATTTTGTCGACAAATTCAGTTTTACCCTGTTTAACCTGCACGAATACAACTGTCTTAAGGACAGACCCCTGATCAATTGTAATTAATCCAGTGGCCCCAGGATAATCTGAAGTCGCATTTAAAGCATCCTTGATGGCGACTTTGTCAAGGCTGCCTGCCCGCAAAATCGAATCAAACATGACCATCGCAGCATCGTATCCTAATGCTGCAAAAGCATCTGGTTCTTTGTCATATTCACTAATATAAGCCTCAATAAATTTGCGAGTTTCGTCACTCGGGTTGCTGGCTGAATAGTGCGTACTAAAGAAAGCATCCTCAACAGCCTCTCCGCCACCAGCGGCGACATCGAGGCCTCCGCAGTGGTGTCCACCGACGGTCTGATGATGGCCTCGAACTTTCCCGCCGGGATGGAC
>CAZWXO010000001.1:73687-96689 GCA_964637885.1 uncultured bacterium | reverse complement strand
CAAATCTGGTGATTCCCAACCATCGCCACCAATCAGAACAGCATCAATTCCTTGTTGTTTTGCCTGTTGGGCAACTAGACCGACAACGTTGTAATAGTCAGGCAAGAGTATTACTTCAGGGGTCTTGCTTTTAATTTTTGTTAACTGAGCGTTGAAATCAGTATCATTAGTCGAATATGTTTCACTTGCGACAATCTGCCCACCAATTTCCTCATATTTAGCCTGAAATGTTTCAGCCAAACCTTTGGAATAATCGCTTGCTACATCATATACAATTGCAGTTTTTGTTTTGCCCAGCTTTTCATACACAAAATTTGCGATTGCAGCTCCTTGATCTGAATCCTTGAAGCAAACACGAGAAACAAATTCACCAATTTCTCCAACTTTATCTGCCGTCGAAGGTCCAGCGATCATCGGCACACCAGATGCTTGTGCGATTTGGCCAGCAGCAATGGTGCAGCTAGATGTAACGGCACCTATAATGACATCAACTTGGTCTTCATTGATAAGTTTTTGGACAGCGTTTGCCGCGTCGTCAGGTTTACCCTGATCATCTTCGACAAAAATCTCAATTAATTTACCATCGATGCCTCCAGCTTCATTTATCTCCTTGACAGCTAATTGGATGCCATCGAGATTCGACTGGCCATAAGTAGCAACCGGTCCACTGATTGGCGCGATAACTCCAACCTTGACCACTTCTGCCACGTCACTATCACTAGCACCACATCCACCGAGCACTCCTATGAGCATCGACATCGCGAGTAAGATTACCACTATTCTTTTAGTAAACATTAAATTGCCACCTTTCCTTCGCATACAATTACCTGAAGATTATACAGCGGAGATAAAAAATGTGTCAATTCATAGTTTAAATAATTATCCACATTTAGAATACCCGCAAAGAATACAGGTAGTGCAGCCACTCTCGTGTTTAACCGTACTCCCACACTCAGGGCAAACCCCGCCGCGATTAAAACCCACTTCCTCGCCCATCTCATGACGATGGCCAGCATGTTCGCCACACTGGTCAATTTTGAAGTCGAATTCCAGACCTCGCATCAAATAAGACTCCAAGCTTGTTGCGATAGCATCTGCGCATGAATACACAGGTCGCCCAATACTAGGGTTCATATACGAAGGCGCCGGCGATGGGCACCTTATCCCACGTAAATGCTTCACAATTGTCTTGGGATCCAATCCAGAACGTAGCCCATTAGATATTAGTCTAGCCACTGCTTCAACCAAAGATGTCGCGCAACCTCCTGATTTACCTAGATGGATAAGTACTTCACAAAGTCCTGATTCGTCCTCATTGATTGTAGTATAAATATTGCCGCATCCCGTGACGATTTTATCTGTGACGCCCCAGGTTACTTTCGGACGTTTTCGTGGTCCGATAATGTCTTCATCATCCTTACTCAGATTGTCAGTTAATTGATCTCCATTCTCTCTTGAAGAAATACCCATATTCAGCACTTGCATCTCACGGCTGCGATCACGATACACCGTAATTCCCTTGCAATTTAATTCATATGCAAGCAAAAATGCCTCTTTAATATCGTCTTGCGACGCATCGCTAGAAAAATTAATCGTCTTGGATACGGCGTTGTCCGTATACTTTTGAAAAATGCCTTGCAATTTAACGTGCCATTCAGGCAAAATTTCATGTGCAGTGACAAATATTTTTTTTACCGATTCCGGCACTGACAGTATCCCGTGCAATGTTCCACTCGCAGCGATTTGTTTCATTAAATCTTCAGAATAAAAACCCTGAGTATGCGCAATATCTTCAAATAAAGGATTGATCTCAATTAGCTCGGCGCCATCTAAAACTTTTTTCACATAGCAAATCGCAAAAAGAGGTTCGATACCGCTAGAACAATTGGCCAGAATAGAAATCGTTCCCGTAGGGGCAATTGTTGTAATCGTCGCATTGCGGATTTCCGGGCAATTATCGCCGGCAAAAACACTAAAGCTGAAATTATCAAAGGCACCCCGTTCCTTAGCTAACTTTTGCGAGGCATACCTACCTTTATCTTGAATAAACTTCATGATTTTCTCAGCAATTTCACACGCATCTTCTGAATCATAGGCAACTTCGAGCTTAATCAACATATCAGCAAAACCCATTACCCCTAGTCCGATTTTGCGATTAGATAGAGTCATTTCGTGAATCTCTGGCAAAGGATATTTATTAGCATCGATGACATTGTCTAAAAATCTAACAGCTAGATTGACTGTTTCTTCCAAATGATTCCAGTCCAGAGCGCGCGTTCCGCTAGAGTAAGTCACCATATTAGACAAATTTATCGAACCAAGATTACATGATTCATAAGGAAGCAATGGTTGTTCTCCACATGGATTTGTTGATTCAATTTTCGCTATCCCCGGCGTCGGATTACCTTGATTCATCCGATCGATGAAAACAATCCCTGGTTCGCCATTTTTCCACGCATATTCGACAATGAGATCAAAGACATCTTCCGCTTTAAGTTTGCCAACTTTATTTCCTGTGTGTGGATCAATAAGATCGTACTCCGTTTTCATCGCATAAGCACGCATAAAATCATCTGTAATGGCAACGGAAATATTGAAATTAGTAATGTCCAGATTTTCCTGCTTGCATGTAATAAACTCGAGGATATCAGGGTGATCGACGTTTAAAATCCCCATGTTAGCGCCCCGCCTGGTACCACCCTGCTTGACGGCTTCAGTTGCCGCATTGAAAACCCGCATAAAGGAAATCGGACCCGAAGCGATTCCTCCAGTCGAACGAACCGGGCTATTTTTTGCGCGCAAGCGAGAAAAAGAAAAACCAGTCCCTCCACCTGATTTATGGATCATCGCGGCATGCTTCACAGCATCAAAGATCCCTTCCATGCTGTCTTCAACCGGGAGAACAAAGCAAGCTGACAGTTGACCAAGCTCTCGACCAGCATTCATTAAAGTCGGCGAATTAGGCAAAAAATCAAGATTTAACATAGCCGACAAAAAAGAGTCGGATAATTCTCTGACATCGTCGACACTTTTATTATATTTTTCTTTCTCGATCCCGGCGATTGTATCTGCTACCCTTCGAAATAAATCTTCTGGCTTTTCAAGAACCTCGTCTCCCTGGCGCATCAAATAACGCTTTTCCATTACTTCGATTGCGTTCTTGCTTAATCTGGATTGGTTCACTTTTGATTCCTCCAATAATAATTGATTTAGTAAAATAATTCTATATGTAGTATACCACATAATCAACAACACAACATATAGAAGAAATGAATAAAAAAAATGACTAGTCAATGCCTAGCCATTTTGAAAACAAACGAAACCTTAGAATTAATCAGACGCTAACCAAAATCCGTCTAATTTATTTTTTTTCAAAGAACTCTTTGCCGGCCCCGCAGGTTGGGCAAACCCAATCTTCTGCAATGTCATTAAAAGCCGTGCCTGGTTCAACACCATTTTCTGGATCGCCACTAGCTTGCTCGTAAACATAGCCACACAATGTGCACTCCCAATTTTCCATTGTTAAGTCCCTCCTAAAATAATTATGGTGGACTGCACTGGATTCGAACCAGTGACCCCTCGCGTGTGAAGCGAGTGCTCTCCCGCTGAGCCAGCAGTCCACTCTTGTCTCTGAATATAACATTAATCAACTATGAATATCAAGGGAAATTTATATTCTCAAGAACTTTTTTGTAAAATCAGGCATATCTTCGACCTCGCATGAAAGCCCATGCAGTACAGGTGCATTTGCAAGTTCTTTAACCGCAAGGGGGAGATTGGTCTCAAGGTGCTTCGCAATTTCAATATCAATCTCCAGTCCATTCTTTCCACCTGTATTTAACCCGACAGCATCACCGACTGCGTGAGGAAACTTGAAGGGGCTAGCAGTTGAAGCTATTAGCATCGGTACTTCTTCGTCTATAAAATCTGTAGCAACTTTTACAGCGACAGCCGTATGGGTGTCCATTAAATATCTATATTTTTCATAATAATTTGCAATTACGGATTTAACCTCATCCTCGGATGCCCATCCTGCACAAAACTCAGTTTTTATCGTGTCAAGACAATTCGGCGTCAGTGAAAAACTACCCGCACTGCTTAGGCATTGATACAGATGCGCAATTTGATCAGAATCTCGGTTAACTAGTTCGAAAAGCAACCTCTCCAAATTACTTGAAATCAAGATATCCATTGAGGGCGAAGTCGTTTGATAAAATGGGCGATCGACGACAGAATACTTCCCGGTTGTGAAAAAATCATGCAAGACGTTATTTTCGTTCGAAGCACAAATGAGCCGTCGAATTGGCAATCCCATTCTCTTGGCATAGTATGCAGCCAAAAGATTACCAAAGTTGCCTGTAGGCACTGTAACATCGACAAGAGCGCCATCAGATATCTTTCTTCGCGAGACGAGATCAATATACGCTGAAAAATAATATACGACTTGGGGGAGCAGCCGTCCAATGTTAATGGAATTTGCGGATGAGAGCACATATTTTTTATTTCCCAAAAGCTCCGCAAAAGCTCTATCCCTAAAAATATTCTTAACCCCTGTCTGGGCATCGTCAAAGTTTCCCTTGACACCAATAACGCAGACATTAGAACCTACTTGTGTTATCATCTGCAATTTTTGAATATCGCTGACCCCTTCCTCAGGGTAAAACACGATAACCTTTGTTCCTGCTACACCAGAAAAGCCTGCAAGTGCAGCCTTGCCGGTATCACCTGAAGTCGCTACCAAAATGACCATCTCTTCAGTGCTACCAACTAGTCGCATCGACTCTTGAATGAAATAAGGTAAAATTGAAAGAGCAATATCTTTGAAGGCCAATGTTTTTCCATGAAATAGCTCAATAAAACTTAAATCACCGACATCGACGAGTGGCACAACTCGGCCATCATCAAATTTACTATCGTAAGCAGCCTCGATACATTCCTCTAGCCTGAAATCTTCACCCTTAAAAAACTCACTAAGTATCTTCAATGCCAACTCTTGGTAATTAAGGTTAAGAAGATCGGCCGTTTTAATAACAGGGAAATATTCAGGCACATACAAACCCCCACGATCTGCTAGTCCTTGTAAAATCGCTTGACTAGCATTTTTAGCATCGCCTGAAAAACGGGTGTTAATAAATCTCATTCATCTACTCCTTCTCTTCATGCTGTCCACAGCACCCTTCTCGCTCCAAAAAGATATCCATTAGTTTATGGCCGTCGGGAAGAAACGGGCCTGCCACCATTGCATTTTTTTCAGAGAATTTTTCACCAGATTTATGTTTTAATAACGGTTGTTTTGTGCTGTCATAAATACAAAAAGGAACAGGTTCAGCGACATGAGTTCTTATTTTTAAAGGCGTCGGATGATCAGGTAGCACCATCATGCGATATTCAATGGATTTTTCCGCCAAGAGTTGACGCATCGGCCCGATAATCTCCGAATCTATTAATTCAATAGCCCTGATTTTGCTGCGAGTATCGCCTTTATGCCCACACTCGTCCGGAGCCTCAATGTGAATGTAGACAAAATCGCTGCCAGTACAAAGAGCAGTCATTGCCGCCGCAACTTTACCCTGATAATTTGTATCGATTGTTCCGGTGGCACCGGGAACATCCACGCTCATTAATCCAGCACAGAGACCAATTCCTTTGATTAAATCGACAGCAGATATGACCGACCCTGCTATGGCATATTTTTTTTCAAAAGACATCAGGTCAGGCTTACGACCCTCGCCCCATAGCCAAATAGAATTTGCTGGATGCAACTTATTTTTCACCCGTTGGAGATTAATGGGGTGCTTACTAAGCAGGTCATAGCTTTTCTGCATGTAATCTAAAATTTTATTGCTAGAAGAGGACTTTTTATCCGGTAAATACTTTAGTATCATTTTTTCTAGAATGTCATGAGGAGGCGTCAACGAAAATTTATCCTGACAATTCTGCCACAGCATTAGATTTCGATAACTAACACCGGAGTAAAAATTGACATCCCCGCTCCCAAACGCTTTTTCCACCGCAGCAATCAAGATAGAAGCTTCTTCAGAACTGATATCGTCAGCTCCGTGGTCAATCATCACTCTTTGTTCGTAGGAAATGTCTTCTTCACTTGAAAGCGTGACTAAGTTGCATCGGAATGATAAATCAACATCATTCATAGCAATACCCATGCTAACAGCTTCAAAAGGAGATCGTCCCGTATAATACTGCCTAGGATCATAACCTAACACGGCCATATTGGCAGTATCGCTCCCAGGCGACATTCCCTCGGGGATGGTTTGGACAGAACCGATTACCCCGTTAGCGGCCAAATCATCCATATTTGGCTTGACAGCTATTTCCATCGGAGTAAGTCCATCGTAATCATCTAAGGGCCAATCGGCCATGCCATCGGCACAAATTGCAATATATTTCATTTCCACACTACATCTCCTTGTAAAAATATAAGTTTTCTTCTAGCTCTTTGGGTAAACCGCCGGGTAATTTCTGATAATAAAAATATTTTAATTCCAGCTCTTTAACCTTTTTCTTGCGTTTGATTTCGTAAGCGTTGTTTTGCTCCGCAAATGAAGGCAGATTGATCAGTTTTGCACGATAAAAATGAGCAAAAGGAACATTTTCGTACAGAATGCCACGCGCAACTTTATTCAGCCTAATAGCGCCCTTGGATTCATAATTGAGCCAAATAATATAATCCATTGAAAAAATATCCCTAGGCGAGCGACTTCGGCTCAGTTGCAATTTAAACTTCTCCTTTGCCTCTTCCGAAAGATGGCGATTTTTTTTATAAAATTGCGAATAATCGATATATTGTGAAGTCAATGAACGGATGCGAATATCGTTCCAAGACATTCCCGCCATCGTACGACATAGCTCCCAACGGAAAAAACTCAAAGCCTTCTGCACTAAATCCTCTGCATTTTCGTTACTTAGAATAGGAAACACCAGTCTGCCTGGAGTTGAACGATCGCGCCCCGTAATCGCTTGCCAAGCTGCAGCCCGACCTCCACAGACTGGCATGACGATGATATCAGGAGCGATTGCCTTCACAACCATTTCACTATCAATCCCTAGACCTTCATTCCGATAAAAAACTTCACGATGGAATAAAGAAAAATCTATATCCAAGACTTTCATAACGGCAGAGTTGACTTTGCCAGCGGTAACATGGCATCTGCTAACATCTCTCTGAAATACTTCTTCATAGAGGATCGGTACGTATATCGGAAGTTTGCCGTGACAAGTCTTGATCGCTGACCTGCAGAAATTATCCAACTCAAAATTTAGACGCGCTTCCTGATTGCCTTTATAAGCAGGCAAGTCTTTATCGGTAACTTCTCCTCTTTTTTTCATTTGCCGAAAAATCTCAAAATAATCTTGTTCAAACTCGTTGATTGAGGGGTCCTTTTCCATTTGATACACAGCTTCCATCCAACTAGGCAAGGAATAGAAATTGCATATACCTGCACCATCGATTCGCTCTGAAGAAAGAAGATTAATCATAGTCTCAGGAGAAACAAGGTGCTCATCAACGAATCCATAGTTTAGAAATAGTTTTATCAGCGCATCGTGATTTTTTTCTTTGATGGATTTGGTTATCACCGCTTTGTATAAATCAAAATAAGTTGATACAATGTCCAAACGAATATCAGTAGCCATCTTATCGGAGCTATTTTTATCGGATAAATCCCGAAAAGCCTCAATCGCTGTTCTTAGTTTGTCAGCAGTAGCATAAGGTAAATCGGCATATTGCAACAATCTAAAAAGAGAATTTTTTAATTCTTCCGGGACAACAGTGTCGCTGGCATTGATCGCTAATTTGCTAACCTTGACCGCCTCCAAAGCAGTATCAAACAGTTTAGCCTCGTATGGCATAACAATCGCGTACTCCGAACACCAGTGCTCGTAAATTTCTTTAGTTTTTTGCCTTAACATCTCGAGCATCTCAATGAAATGTGCATTATCCCCGGCATTATTGGCGATCTCTTTGCAAGCTAACAAAAGTGAGGAGAATAATGTACCCTCATCACTTTTAACAAGAAAATTAAAGGTCTTTTTGGTATCGTAAATTATTGTCTTGATCGATTGAAGAGAAAAATTTAACAACTCTGCGGCAGGCAACGTATTATGTAGAGCAATGCAAGGATCGCTCGACAAGAAAGATTTTAAAATTTCACTAGGTATCTGATCGAGGCTTACTAAATAATCCATCGTGGTCTCTAATTCCGATGGCAGATTTAACTCCTCATTCATTGCCAGGGCAGTACGGTAAAGACAATCATTAAAAGAAAAGGCAGGAGTAAATTTCAGTGTGTTTTCCATGGCGTGAAAAAAATCTTTTCCCAATGAAAAAATATCACCCGATGGTACAAATCTGAGACCGATAATTTTCTTTAAGTGCCAAAAATAAACAGTTGACCCTAAGGCGAGTGTTCGTAAAGCATGGTAATCTCTGGCCAACAATTGCGAAAATTTATACAAATCATTACCCTGATAAATAGCTGATTGGGCCAGTAAAGGAGCATAATTTGGCCGTGCGGAAAATAGCGAATGAATTGAGTTATCCCCAATGAAAACAGGTAGATATTCGCAGTCCTCTAGGGCAATCAGGGAGTGGACACGCTTTTTCCCGGAAAAAAGCTCAGCAATACCAAGAATGGAGCCATTTGCAAATGAAGGCAATGGCGATTCATCCGGGGAGAAAATATCTTCAATGGAATTGCTCGCGAAATCGTAGGCAGCCTTGCCCTTCAGCAAAACAAAAAATTCCTGCGCATCTTCGCCCTCGCGGTAGAAATATTCACCTGCCATGACTTGGGTTGTCTTATCCATTTTTCATCATCATTCTTCCCTCTTCACAAGAAAAACACAGAGATTAAAACGCCATTCCCAGACATTGTACTTGATTTCGACAAATAAAAAAAGCTTGCCCTCGGCAAGCCAATTAACTGGTCGGGCAGACAGGACTTGAACCTGCGGCCCCCAGACCCCCAGTCTGGTGCGCTACCAAACTGCGCTACTGCCCGACACGAAAGCAATTATAATCTATGATTCTTTTTAAAGCAAGTGCCGCCCTTAGATATCTTCAAATTCGATTGCATCACCTTCATCAGCTGACAAGGCAAAGCCTGCATGAATTGCTCTAACAGCCCTGACTGCATCTTTTTCATTGATAAGACAAGAAATTTTAATCTCTGAAGTGCTGATTGCCTGAATATTTATTTGTTCCTCCGCTAAAGATTCAAACATTTTGGCAGCAATCATCGGATTACTGGAAATACCTGCTCCAACAATGGAAACCTTGGCAACTTTATCATCATAAACAATGCGGTCGGCCTTGATTTCCTGAGCAGTTTGTTGTAAAACCTCAAGAGTTATCGGCAAATCATCCTGGCATACCGTAAACAGAATATCATTGTGACTTTCATTATTTATGCTTTGAATGATCATATCGATAGCAATGCTTTTGTCGGCCAAGTCCTTGATAAGTCGATAGGCAACTCCAGGGATGTCAGGAACATTCAAAATCGCAACTTTTGCGACATTGGAATCTCTCGCGACCCCTCGAACTAGAATTTTTTTCTCCATAGCACAAGTCTCCTTAACTACAGTTCCATCGTTTTCAACAAAACTCGAACGAACACACAGCGCGACCTCATGTAGTTTCGCGCACTCCACTGAACGTGCATGCAACACACCTGCACCTAAATTGGCCAATTCCAACATTTCGTCATAGCTTATCGTAGCAAGCTTGCGCGCATCAGGAACGATCCTCGGATCAGCAGAGTAAACTCCCTCAACATCAGTATAAATCTCGCATATGTCAGCATGCAAAGCAGCGGCAATCGCCACTGCAGTTGTATCGGAGCCTCCCCTTCCTAGGGTTGTAACATCTCCATTAGCATCAATCCCTTGAAATCCAGCGATAACGACAATTCTATTATCGCCAAGCTCCTTAAGGATGCGATCAGTATTAACCCTGGCAATCTTTGCCTTAGTGTGCATTCCCTCCGTTATTATACCGACCTGAGAGCCAGTCAATGATACAGCGTCGACACCAGAAGCTTGAATAGCCATTGTTAGAATTGCTATCGAAACTTGTTCTCCTGTAGAAAGCAGCCGATCCATCTCTCGCTGCGAAGGCCTCTCTGTAATCTGCCTTGCCAAATGAATCAATTCATCAGTCGTATCGCCCATCGCAGAAACGATAACAACAACTGCATTGCCATTTTGACGACATTTAATAACGCGATTGGCAACGTTCTTCATCTTGTCAGCATTTGCTACAGAGCTGCCTCCAAATTTTTGCACAACTATCCCCAAGATATCACCTACTCTACAAAATCTCTGCTCCCTTGTTTCGTGGACGAGTTAAAAAATATTCAGCACACTCACCGTCTAGCGTGAAAGCATCTACCATTGCCCTACCAACACTTTCAGCGCAAGCATCGTCAACGAAAGCGATAACAGAGGGACCAGACCCACTTAGCACTGCAAAATAACTACCAGCGGAAATTGAGGCAGCAATAGCTTTTTCAACTCCAGGCAACATTGCAAAGCGAAAGGGTTGATGCAAGCAGTCATCCATTGCCATCTTCAATATAACCGGATCGTTTTCAATGATGCCGCTGACAAGCAACCCGACGCGCACAGTGCTATGAATTGCGTCTGCCAGTGAAACTGCAAGGGGGACATTTTTTCGCGCAGCCTTTGTCGATGTCTTGTAATGAGGGTAAGCTACAGCTACTTGAATGTTTGTTGCTGGTATTATTTTCTTAGCATGAAACCGCGAAGAATCCTTGTATGATAAACAAAATCCGCCATAAATCGCAGGCGCAACATTATCCGGGTGACCCTCCATTTCACATGCCATTAAAAAAAGATCATCCTTTGAAAAACATCCATTGCACAGATCGTTACCAATCATCAAGCCAGCTACTATCGCCGCAGCAGAACTACCAAGGCCTCGTGACGGAGGGATACCGTTGGTGGCGATGAGGTTGATGGGTAAAATTTTTTTACCAGCACGATCTAGAGCATGATTTACGGCGCAAATAATTAAATTGTGACCATCCTGTGGCAAATCATTAGCTCCGCAGCCCTCATACCTTATTTGGGTCGCTCCGCTACAAATTTCATAGCTTACGGTATTGACAACATCCAGACACAGTCCTGCACAATCAAACCCTGGCCCTAAATTAGCGCTCGTCGCTGGAACGATGACTTGTCTCACTTTATTTTTCCACTCTGATAATGCTGGCAATCTCTCTAATGGTTGTTAAATTTCTTAAATCCAGCAAAGCCGCATCAAAATTCTTTTGTGCAACTTTTTCTGTAATCCAAACAATTTCGGCACCTTTATCTTCGGTGATGTCTTTTTGAATTACGGATAGGATGCTAACTTCTTGATCACCAAACGTTTTTGCAATTGCCGCTAATACGCCAGGCTTATCATCGACAAGCATGCGCAAATAATACGAGCTTTGCCCCATTTCCGGACTTAAAATCTGTTTATCAAAAAAGCAGGAGCATTGCAAGCTTGGCTCGTGATTATGTGAAATACCACGGGCAATTTCCATCACATCAGCAGCAACAGCGCTGCCAGTGGCCATCATCCCAGCCCCTGGTCCATAAAACATAACTTCACCGACAGCATCACCGTACACATAAAGGGCATTAAAAACGCCATCGACCTTTGCCAGCGGGTGGGTCAGCGGAATTATTGTCGGTTGAACCATCGCCTCAATCATACCATCACGTTCACGCGCAATGGCAAGGAGCTTAATCACGCAACCAATTTCTTTCGCGTACTTGATGTCCTGCCCGGTAATCTTTGAAATCCCTTCGCGGCGGACATCGGTAAATTTTACTTTGGAAGCAAAAGCAATCGAGGCTAAAATAGACAATTTATATGCTGCATCATAACCTTCTACATCTGCCGTGGGATCCGCTTCAGCATAACCTAGTTTTTGCGCTTCCGACAAAACCTCCGAGTAATCTGCGCCCTCCGTTGTCATTTTGGTGAGGATGTAATTAGTTGTCCCATTTAGGATTCCCATAACCTGCGTAATTTTATTGGCACCGAGGCAGTACTTGAGAGGATGAATTATCGGGATCCCGCCCCCTACGCTAGCTTCATAAAACAGATTCACTTGATTTTGCTCGGCAAGCTTTAACAGAGATGATCCGTGTTTTGCAATAACCTCTTTATTCGCTGTAACTACATGCTTTTTTGCATTCAGAGCGCCTTCAATGATCATTTTTGCAGGGTTCTCGCCTCCGATTAACTCCACAATAATATCTACTTCATCTAAGCGATAAATATCGTCATAGGAGTCAAAAATAATCTTCTTGTCAATCTCTAATGCTTCAATTCTTTTAATGTCAAGATCCATCACGGCACAAACGGATATTTGTGTTTCCGCTTTTTGATTGATTATTTCCTGATTCTGCTTAAGAATTTTGTACAATCCACTCCCTACCGTACCTAAACCAATTATTGCGACTCCAATGCGTTTTGACATTTTTCTTCCTCCTAAAATATTAACTTTGCGAAACCAGCTCCACCTTGCATACGCCATCCATATGGCGCAAATACTCTATCATTTTATCTAGATTCAAATCTTCAAATTCAACCTCTGCGGACAAGGTAACAGCCGCCTGCGCTTGAAGCGGTAATCCTTGATTGATTGTAAGAATACTGCCGATGTTCTTCGAAACATAATCGAGCACACTTGCAAGAACTCCCAAACGATGCAACAAAATTAGATTAATCGTAATTATTTTAGCTTTTTCAACCATAAAAAAAGGGGCGATGTGATCTTTATATTTATAAAATGCACTCCTACTCATTCCAATTTGCGTTACGGCATCATTAATCGTCACTTTCTCGTTATTTATCAACAGCTCCTTAACTTCAACTGTTTTTTTTAATACTTCAGGTAGTATTTTTTTATTAACAATATAGAAATTCCCATCCTGCATACGAAATTCTCCTCGCTAGGTACACTGCATAAAAAAATGTCTACCATGTGCGGAACTAACTCCGCACATGGTAGACATTTTAACAAAACTAATTACACTTGGCAACAATTAATTCTAGCATTCGCATAATCATTGCATTTCTTCCTTCGCTCCACGTAACATCAATTGAACCATGGACTCCCTAACATCAGCTTTTTCAAAGAGCACGCGGTATGTCGTCGTGCACAATGGCATATCGATTTGAAAGCTTTTAGCTAGTTTAACTGCTGTTTTGACAGTGTGAACTCCTTCAGCAACAGTTTTGGTGCTAGATATAATCTCTTCAAGAGTCCTCCCCTGAGCAATTTCATAACCAACCCTTCGATTTCTACTATGCTTGGAGGTGCAAGTCGCCAACAAATCACCGATACCTGATAAGCCTGAGAATGTTTTAGCGTTGGCCCCCATGGCAACACCTAAACGCATCATCTCCGCTAATCCTCGCGTTACAAGTGCTGCCCGAGTGTTATCGCCAAATCCGAGTCCATCGGAAGCACCAGCGTCCAAAGCAATGATATTTTTTAAAGCTCCGCCAATTTCAACCCCTAATACGTCACAATTAGTGTAAACGCGAAAAAAATCAGTCATTAAAATATTCTGCAAAAGCTCGGAAACATCTTTATTTGCTGAAGCGATCACACTTGCCGAAGGGATGCGCCGCCCTATTTCCTCCGCATGATTTGGTCCACTTAAAACAGCTATACGATCCTCAACTTGCGGAATTGCGTTGTGAAGCACTTCCGACATGCGCTTTTGTGAGATAGGGTCAAAACCTTTTGTAGCTGAAGCAATGACGACACCTTCTCTAGCCCAGCGGGCAACTTGCCCCGCGACCTCGGCCACAGCGTAAGAAGGTATCGCAATAATTAAAATGTCAGCATCAGAAACAACTTCGCCTAAGTCGCTAGAGGCTTTTATACCATCGGGTAGGACAACTCCAGGCAAAAAAACTGAGTTGCATCTATTACGGCAAATATCTTCAGCAACCTCTTCTTCTCGGGCCCATAGATTGAGCGCTTTCCCCTTGCTTCCAATAATTGATGCTATAGCAGTCCCCCAGCCACCAGCGCCAAGAATCGCAATTTTGGTATCATTCAACTAGTTTTCACCTCCTTTTTTTTAAACCAACTGGCTTTAGCCTCGGTTCCGTTAATTATGCGCTGGATATTTTTCCGATGTCGAAAAAATATGAAACATGTTCCTGGAACTACGGCCCATAGATAGAGATTGGGGACATCCGGCGAAAAATAAACAAAGAAAGTAACAAAAAGCGCACATATCAGTGACGCTAAAGAGACATATCGCGTAATTAATAAAACTATTAACCAAACTATAAACGCGTACAAAAATACCCAAGGCAATAGTGCGATTAATACGCCAGTTCCTGTTGCCACGCCTTTACCGCCGCGGAATTTCAGATATATTGGAAAACAGTGGCCGAAAACGGCTGCAATGCCGCAAGCGATGGCCAAATAAATGTCGCCTATGAAAAAATCGACTACGAAGACGCAAAGAAAGCCCTTTAAAGCATCCAAAATCAACACACTAATTCCGAGCACGGGCCCAAGCACGCGAATCGCATTAGTTGCCCCCAAGTTGCCACTGCCGTGATTCCGAATATCGACACCTTTAAAGGTTTTTCCAATGATTAACGCAAATGAAATAGATCCAGTTAAATACGAGCCCAGTAACAATGCCATTATTACTAACATCTTATATCCCCTTATTTTTTAATGCGTACTCTCTCCTTCAGCTTGAATCGCAAAGGCGACCCAACAAAACCATATGTTTTGCGAATAACATTTTCAATGTGTCTTAAATACGAAAAATGCATCAAATCCTTAGAATTGACATGTAATACAAAAAGAGGTGGCTTGACACTAACCTGAGATGCAAACAGAATTTTAAGTTGTCTTCCTTTATCTGTTGGAGGTGAATTGGCCAGAACGATTTCCTGGATCAAATCGTTTAGTTCCGATGTTGGAATACGTTTATTATTTTCCTCAACGCAACTATCAGCCAATTCAATAATTCGCTCCAGGCGAAGTCCTGTAATCGCAGAAGTACACTCCACTGGCGCAAAGCTCATAAACTCTAACTCGCTATGTATTTTCTTGACAAACTTATCGTAAGTTTTGCCATCTTTTGCAACAGCGTCCCATTTATTGGCGATAATAATGCAAGCTCGCCCTGAGTCAAGAGCGATGCCTGCTATTCTTTTATCTTGGGCAGTCAAGCCTTCCACAGCATCAAAGACGACCACAGCGCAATCACAGCGTTCAACAGCTTTCATCGCTTTAATCACACAGTATTTTTCTAGTGCTTCATCAACTCGCGCTTTACGACGAATGCCTGCCGTGTCAACTAGCATATATTTCCGGTCACCGACAGTTAATAAACTATCAATCGCATCTCGGGTCGTCCCTGGGATGTCACTAACGATGACTCTTTCTTCTTGCAAAAGGCGGTTAACAATCGATGACTTGCCGACATTAGGACGTCCGATAATAGCAATCCTCAGGATTTCATCATCTTCTAAGTCTGCTTCTCCCTTGGGTAGACGCTGCGTGACTTCGTCAAGTAAATCGCCGACTCCAGTTCCATGTTCCGCCGAGATGTAAAGTGGCTCACCCAGCCCAAGCTTTAAAAAATCATAGCGTGAATCGACAGCACCTTTATTGTCGAGTTTGTTAGCAACTAAAATGATACTCTTGCTTGCTTTGCGGAGTATTCGTGCAACTGCCAAATCAGATTCAAGCGGACCAGTCAGCCCATCGACTAAAAAAATAATTACATCTGCCTCGCCAATTGCTATTGCCGCTTGCTCAAAAAGCAATTCAGGAAAAATATCATGATCACTTTTTTCTCCAATTCCTCCAGTATCAATAAGATTAAAATTAGTCCCGCACCAATCGCATGGCCGGTACAAGCGGTCCCGCGTAACACCTGACACATCATCCACTATTGCAGCGCGGGCACCAAATATTCGATTAAATAAGGTTGACTTGCCCACATTTGGACGACCGACAATGGCTACAGTTGATTTATTCATTATTTTCCTCCCGAAACTCGTCAAGCAAAGCTTTCCCGCTCGCCTGTATTGCCTTGACCCTAAAGCCTGTTTCAATTTCTATATCTCCGAGTGTGAAGCCATCAAGGGTCAAACAACTCCCCTTGGAAAGCAGCGAATCTGGTAGCAAAAACAATTCAGCAGAAACAGTCGATTCTTTTATTGCTTTGATTATATCAGCACCAGTCAAAAGTCCAGCCACATTAATCATTTCTCCCCAAAATTCATTGGTTACAGTCTGGGTTTTAGGGCGAGAACCAAATTTTGCGCAGAACAATTGTAACAAATTCTCTAGCGCATTTGTTGCAGCAACACTTGTGAGAATACAAACTTTGCTTATATCTATCTCAACCCTAAGTGCGCTGGTGCGTGAAAGCTCAAATTTGAAATCATCGATGAAGTCTCGAAGCATTCCCACACCGTTGTCGTAAAGCTCAAAATCTCCATAATATAATGCGTTAGGGATATCTTTATCTGCCAGTAAAAAAAACTCATCAGCCAAGGCAAAAAAAGCATCCTCCCTTGATCCGTCTATTTCACTGACTAGCTCAATTAAATCCTGAGCACTTTTTTGGTCAAAAGCCACAATATTCTCACATTTATCTCTAAATCTTGTCAAACCTACGGGAACAATGGCGATCTTTTTAATTCCAACAACATTTCGCAGGTCGTGCATTGTTGTCCTCAGCACTTTACCGTCATTAATGTAAGGACAAACAACTATTTGGATATACACATCGATTCCATGTTCTGTGAAGAAATTTAAGTCCGGTATTATTGGCCGTAATTCTTTATTGCAACGCAGCATATCTTTGCGTATTTTTTCATCTGTACTGTGAACGGAAATATAGAGTGGAGACAATTTCATAGTAGCAATGCGCTCTAAGTCTACTATATCAAGGTTAGATAACGTTATATAATTGCCATCTAGAAACGACAAACGATAATCGTCATCGCGGATGTAAAGTGTCGGACGCAGGTCAGGAATTGTTTGTTGTAGAAAACAAAAAATACAATTGTTTGCGCACATTTTTACACCATCAAAAACAGGCGTATAAAAAGTAATGCCCAGAGGTTCCCCGTCGGATTTTGAGATTTTTCTTTCAATGATTTTGCTAATTGAGGTCGAATAAAATTTTACTGAAAGTTCTTTAGCGTAGGATTGATCTAGATAGTCAAGCCAATCCCGTAAGGGGAAATCGTTCACACATAGAATTACATCATCGGCTCGGATGCCCGCCTCCCAAGCATATGAACCTTGCTCAACTGCTTCGACTTTCCCACCATTCATCTAACCGCTTCCTCCCAAACACTAGAAAAATCAAGTGGGCCCTCTTAGCGTGAGGGCCCACACACAGCAGCAAAACTTATTACGTGTCTACTCAGATGCCTCATCTTCTTTGATAGGCGCTTTTTCCGCATTATCTTCGGGTGCCGATTCTGCAGGTTCCTGAATATCTTGATTGGCCTCGGGCACAGGTTGTGCTTCTTTGATACTCAAACTGATCCGTTTTTTGTCGAAATCAATCTCTAAAATTTTCACTTCGACTTCTTGCCCGACAGCTACAACGTCGGCAGGTTTGGCAGTAAAATCGTTAGAAAGCTGAGAGATATGAACGAGCCCCTCGATGCCGTCAGCGATTCGAACGAAAGCGCCAAACGGCACAATACTAATAACACTGCCTTTTACAATATCACCAACTGCAAAATCGGATTTAACTCGTTCCCATGGGTGGCCAGCAACCTGTTTCATGCTCAAAGAAATGCGCCCGGATTCGCTATCTATCGACATGATTTTTACTTCGATTTCTTGATTATCAGTTAAAGCCTCACTTGGATGTTTGACTCTTTTCCAGGATATCTCGGAAACATGTAACAAACCTTCGACTCCATCGAGTTCGACAAAGGCACCAAAGTCAACAATTCTTTTCACGATTCCTTTAACAATGCTACCTTCGGTAAGTTTTTCCCATGCTTCTGCCCTGGTTTTTTCATAATTTCTTTGAGCAATTTCTTTGGCCGACAAGACGATCTTGTTTCGACGTCGGTTTATTTCAATAATCTCCACAGGAAGATCTTTTCCCTCAAATATATCCAAGTCATTAACAAACCTTCGATCAGCTAAAGACGCTGGCAGAAAGCCTTTAATTCCTCCAATATCAACCAGCAAACCACCCTTGACTTTACCTATCACCTTGCCAACCAATTCTTTCTTTTCCTCTGACCAAGTCTGAAGCTCCAACCATCGTTTCTCGACATCAGCGTCGCGCTTAGAAAGGATGAGCTCACCTTCACGGTTTTCAAGTTTTTTGATGCAAACGAGCACGTCGTCGCCAACAGCGATAGCTTCATTTGATCCAAATTCTCTCGAAGGTATCTTGCCTTCTGATTTATAACCGATATCAACCAAAACGCAATCATCATTGATTTGAACAATTTTTCCGGTTACATAATCTCCGGTTTTAAAATCCTTCAGAGAATCACTAATCATATTCATGCTTTCATGGATCATCTCTTCGTCCATGTTGTGATTTTCAGAAACAGTATCTACTGTCTCTTTCCCTTGCCCGCGTGCCACTTCGACATCGGATCCAAACAACTCTTCCATTCTAAAAATGACCTCCTCCACAATCCATTCAGGTGTTGAAGCTCCTGCAGTAACACCAACTGTTATTGTATCGTCAAACCACGCAGCTTGCAATTCTTTTACGCACTCAATCCAATAAACTTTGCATTTTTTTTCTAATGCTATCTCATAGAGACGCCTCGTGTTGGAACTATTGTTATCTCCTATCACGATAACAATATCACAAAAATTAGCCAGATTTTCAGTTTCTTTTTGCCTGTTTAGCGTAACGGGGCAGCAAGTTTCGGCTAACTCAATAACAACTCCGACTTTCGCTGCCTCATGAACAATCTCTCGTGCCTTGAATAAGGAGTAAGTTGATTGAATTACTCCACGATAGCGACCACCAGTTTTCAAACTCGGCAAATCACTTTTTTCTTCAACAAGAATTGCCAATCCATCGGAGTATCCGAATAAACCCTGGACCTCCGGATGCTTTTTCTCACCAATGATACATACCATTTCATTATTGCTTGTAAATTCCTGGACCATTAACTGCGTTCTTTTGACAAATGAACATGTAGCATCCGTGACAATGTAACCCGCTTCCAATGCTTTTTTTTCAGCTTCCGGGCTCACCCCATGGGATCGTATTATTAATGATGTAGCGCATCTGACCGAACCAGCAATTTCATCGATCATGCCAATGCCTTTATCACTTAGCTCATCACATAAAGCAGTATTGTGGGCTAGCTGCCCCCAGATGAAAGTAGGGTGAGTCTGAGCCGACAGCAAGGCCTTTTTGTATGAATTCTTCACTCCCGGGCACACCCCGGCGTTTTGGGCAACGAATACTCTCATCTAAACCTCAAAAAGCAGCAATTATATGTTCGATTTCAAACGCATCGGCGCTTTGCTCTAAAATGATTGACACAACGTCAAACCGTATCGGATGCCCAGTGATATTTTTAACCATGAGATAGTACTCTGCAATCCTTCGTATTTTCGTCATTTTTGAAGCAGTAACTGCTTCATATGGCATGCCATAAGATTTGTTGCGCCTAGTCTTAACCTCTGTAAAAACTATCTCATCCCCATCAAAAAAGATGAGATCAATCTCCCCAAGCTTACAAGTGAAATTCTTTACAAGCAAGCGATAGGACTTATGATTCTTTATCAGGTAATTTAGTGCAATCGCCTCACCTTGCCTGCCAATAACTTTATTATCCAACGAAATCATCCCCGCGCAGAAAACTACGTCGATGGATCGAAGAAATGCCTAGGAGGTTGATTGCAGCGAAATGCTCCCTTGTCCCATAGCCTGAATTAGTGATAAAGCCATAAGATTGCATGCCAGAGTCGTGAAAAGCCCGCATTATTCGATCACGAAAATATTTTGCTAAAATTGACGCACTCGCTATCGCTATGCTCGTTCCATCCCCTTTTCGCAACGGAATGTTATTGCCGTAATTACACCTTACAGGAAGCCAATCCGACAAAACAAACTTTGGTGGCATCCGCAGACGCGCAACTGACTGCTCAAGGACCTTCTCATTAGCGGCCTGAATTCCGATTCGATCAATTTCCTGACTTGAAACCGCGGCGAATGCGTAATCGAAAGCTATCGCAGTAATGACCTGATACAAATTATAGTGTTTTCTCTTAGGAATAGTTTTAGAATCACCGATGCCGCTTATAAGTAAACCTGCTGGCAGAAGAACCGCAGCCGCCACTATCGGGCCAGCAATGGCTCCACGTCCCACCTCGTCGACGCCGGCAATAAGTGCACCTCGCCCACCAATTTGCCAGTCAAAATTTGCTAGCATCGTCTCCCTTGAGCTAGTAGAAAATCGATTGCAGCAAATCCACTCTGCTTCAATTTTTTTCATTGTCCCAATAACCTGTAGAAAAAATATTTGTTACTCCGTCAATATCGATTTTTTCAAAGGAGAACTTTCCCCATAAACCTTTGCGGAACTCGGAAATGCAGCGCTGGGCGGCATTCGTAGCATTAATCAGGCTACCATCTCTGATAAAACCATTTTTTTGCGCATAATATTCTAGGAATTTATCTCCAGTAATGATTTCCTGATCGCCTGACAAGTAGCGCTTGCTAAAATCAGCGAGTAAGTGATTATCCTGATGTGCTAGCAGGGGCTGCACTACTTCAGTCAGGAGAGATTGCTCATCTACGATCCCATCGCGAATCGCCCCACACAACGCTAATAGCAAGCCATCCGTCCTTTCCTCGATCTTGGGCATCAAGACACCAGGGGTATCTAAAAGCTCAACTCCTTCTAGAATGCGAAGCCATTGATTACCCTTAGTTACGCCAGGTTTATTCGCAGTTTTGGCACTTTTTTGTTTAACCATGTTGTTGATAAAGGAAGATTTCCCAACATTAGGTATGCCTAAAACCATTATTCTGAGTGGACTAAATATGCGATGCTTTTTTGTTTTCAGCAACTCGTCGCGGCAACGATAGATATATTTGCGCACATTGGAATTGTCACTTTTTACTGCATCGTAGCGAAAGCACATAATTCCTGCTTGACGATAGTAATTCTGCCAATCCTCCGTGATTGCCTTCTCCGCTAAGTCACTCTTGTTGAGTAAACATAATACGTTTTTATTCTTGGCAATATCGCCTAACATTGGACTAAAGCTCAAGTTTGGTAAACGCGCATCCAAAACGAAAACAATTAAATCAATAATTTTTAACTGTTCGCGAATTTTTCTAACCGCTTTTATCATGTGTCCGGGAAACCATTGTATCGATGATTCCATAAAAACCTCTTTAATCGTGGTAGTCTTGCAATAAACCCAGCCTACCTAACGGGAAATATACAACAAATGCCTTCCCAACGACATTATCATCCGGCACGAATCCCCAATACCTGCTATCATCGCTTTCATTACGATTATCCCCCATCACAAAATAGTGCCCAAGTGGCACCTCAACAGGTCCAAAATCAATTTGATCGACAGAGTTGCGATATGGTTCATCGATAGAATTGCCGTCAACAAACAGTGTGTTGTCGCGCACCTCAATCTTCTGCCCACCGTGGGCGATAATTCTCTTAATAAAAGTGCGCTTTGGATCTGGGGGGAATTTAAAAACAATCACATCTCCATTGGCAGGCTCGCTAAAACGATAGAGAAACTTATTAACAAGAATCCGGTCGCCCTCGAGAAGCGTCATTCGCATCGATCCAGAGGGTATGTAAAAACCTTGAACGACAAAAACAATGATAAACATAGCTAGTGCTATAGCGACAATAATCGATTCTACAAATTCACGAACAGGATGCTTCTTCTTTTTCGCTACCTCTTCATATTCTGCTTCTTCTGGTTTAATGAAAATCTGATTCATATAATCACCACGTTCACTTAATAAAGAAGGGCTGGCAATTCATCCAGCCCCCTCGAACTATTTTTTTTCTTTAATTCTAGCGGCCTTACCATGCAATTCCCGCAAGTAATACAATTTCGAACGACGCACTTTACCACGTCTAACTACCGTGATCTTATCAACCCTTGGAGAATTCAACGGGAAAATTCGCTCGACGCCAACTCCGTAGCTAATTTTGCGAACAGTGACCGTTTCACGCAAACCACCATGCTTACGTGCAATTACGACACCTTCAAAAGCCTGAATTCTCTCGCGCGTGCCCTCGACTACCTTAACGTCCACCCGAACAGTATCGCCAATAGCGAAACTAGGCAAATCTTCCCGAGCCATCTCTTTGTCCAAAATATCTAAAACGCGCATTACCTCAACCTCCTCTCCATAAGCGTTCATGCCGAGGTTGGCAGAGGACCGCTCTTAATCAAACAGATAGATTTTAGCACACAAAAATATTATGAGCAAGTAAAAATCTATTCAAGCAAATCAGGACGTTTTTTTAGTGTGTACTGCAAAGACTGCTGATTCCGCCAATCTTTTATCTTTTGGTGATTACCTGACAATAGGATTTCCGGTACGCTCAGATTATTAAAACTAGCTGGGCGGGTATACTGAGGGTACTCGAGCAAGCCACCGCGAAAGGATTCATCTGCGATGGATTCAACATTGCCTAGCACCCCTGGCAGGAGTCTAGCAACAGCGTCAACTATAACCATGGCGGCAAATTCGCCCCCGCTCAATACGTAATCGCCTATCGAAACTTCTTCGATGTCAAAATAATCGATCACCCTTTGATCAATCCCCTCGTAATGCCCACAAATTATGATTAAGCCACTCTCGCTTTGCGAAAGTTGATCAAAATGGCATTGCTCGAAACGACATCCTCGCGGCGAAGTCAAAAGTACTTTTCTGCCAAGCGGTTGGGTTTTTTTTAGTTCATCGA
>CAZWXO010000001.1:65093-73677 GCA_964637885.1 uncultured bacterium | reverse complement strand
TGGGCACCATCCCCGCACCCCCACCATATGGATAATCGTCGACGGTGCGGTGGCGATCACTTGTGTAATCTCGCAGATCAGCCAGCCTGATATTCACAATACCTTTATTAATGGCTCTTTTAACAATGCTATGATCAAAAGGATCGCGAAACATATCTGGAAAAATTGTAATTATATCAAAAACAAACGGTTCAACTCTCATCAATCAATCCTATAGGCACACGCACATCGATTTTCTCTGTTACGAGGTCTACTTTAAGGATAACGTCTTTGAGCATCGGCAAAAGCAAGTCCTTTTCCCCATCACGCACTACTACCAAGACAGCATTCGAACCTGTTTGAACTATTGATTGAACCATGCCAAGCACTTCTCCAGCTTCATTGTAGACAGATAAACCAACTATCTGATATTCATACCAAGTGTTTTCAGGTAAAACGAATTTTTGGTCCTCATCGACAGTCAGATAGAAACCGCGCAATTTTTCTGCTTGCTCTCTAGAATCAATCCCGCAAAATTTTATTACTAAACCCTTAGGATGGTAATTTATATACTCTAGCTGACAAGGATTCCTGACGATACCATTTGACAAATATGCGTTTTTCAAGTCCGTATACCGTTCAGGAAAATCGGAAAGAGGCAAAGCTTTAACCTCACCTTTAATACCGCGAATCCCATTAACAAAAGCAATCCTAATTTCAACTGTTGTAGCCATGCTACTCGCTTTCCTTATTGAACAATTTCGACAGACACTCGAATATTATTCCGCATTGCTTGTGCATTGATTACTGTCCGGATAGCCTTGGCAATGCGACCTTGTTTACCAATAACTTTCCCCATATCATCCGGATGCACCTTAAGCTCAAGAATAATACCGCGTTCGCCCTGAACCTCAGCGACTTCGACATGGTCAGGGGAGTCGACTAATGATTTTGCAATAAATAGTAATAGTCCGGCAAGAGTTTCAGAATTAGACATATTCTAACCTCACTTTTTCCCTGCCTGGAACTTTTCCATAATTCCAGCTTTTCGCATTAAAGATTTAGCTGTTTCAGATGGTTGAGCTCCTGTACGCAACCATTTCAATGCCTTTTCCTCATCAATTTTAACTTCAGCTGGATCGGTGTTAGGATTGTAGTACCCGATCTCCTCAATAAAACGTCCATCCCGTGGAAAACGAGAATCCGCTACCACCAAACGATAATGAGGTTGTTTCTTTGCTCCTGTACGTCGCAATCGAATTTTTACTGCCATTTCAACATCTCCTTAATATTTATCTGAATAAAGACCGACTTGGGCCCTTTTTCCCATTCATGCCAGACATCTGTGCCATCATTTGCTGTGTCTGTTCAAGTTGCTTGATTAATCGGTTAATTGCCGGCACATCTGTCCCGCTCCCCTTTGCAATGCGTCTTTTGCGATTTGCATTCAACAATTTAGGGTCACTACGTTCCTGTGGGGTCATCGATTGAATGATTGCTCTATTGCGTAGAATTTCTTTTTCGTCGATATCGGAAGCCTTTAATCCCTTAAATGGCCCTTGTTTTGGTAACATTTCTAAAATACTAGCCATCGATCCCATTTTACTCATGCTCTCAAACTGCAATAGGATATCATTAAAATCAATCCTTTTTTTGGCCTTCCCTGTCGCGATTTTCTTTTCAAGGCTGGCTGCCTCTGGAATAGATTGAAGCTTTTCAATCAATCCGATTACGTCACCCATGCCTAATATCCGTGTCGCCATTTGCTCAGGGGAAAATAACTCGAATTGCTCTATTTTTTCACCAGTCCCGACAAATTTAATCGAAGAACCAGTAACATAACGCGCCGATAACGTTGCCCCACCCCGGGCGTCTCCATCCGCCTTTGTTATGATTAAGCCACTTAGACTTACATATTTATTAAACTCACCTGCCACGCTGAAAGCCTCTTGGCCAATCATCGCATCAATAACCAACAGCGTCTCATCCGGCGTAGTGGCAGAACTTATTTCTTGCAGCTCTTTCATTAATTCAATATCAATTTGTTGCCGCCCAGCAGTATCGATAATAACGCAATCAAATAAATTAGATTTTGCAAAATCAATTCCATCAGATATTGTTTTCAAGGCATCATCCGATTGACTCTTCCCGACGAAGAATCCCAAGCCCCTGGACTCTGCCAAAATGCTCAATTGCTCTGCTGCAGCAGGCCGATATTTATCCGCAGCAATCAATAAAACCTTTTTACCTTTACCTTTTAAATAATTGCCAAGCTTGGCACATGTCGTTGTTTTTCCCGTGCCCTGCAATCCAACCACCAAAAACGTGGTGAATCCATCCGAACTCCAATTAATTTTTCCAGACTGACCCAGTAGTGCAGTTAATTCCTGTTGGACAAGTTTTATTATCTGCTGCCCAGGATTCAGGCTCTGATCTAGCTGTAGTTGCTGTGCCTTTTCTTTCAAATCATTAATAAAAACCTTAACAACCTGAAAACTCACATCTCCTTCGAGCAAGGCTACGCGAATCTCCCTCAGCGCGTCAGCAATCTCCTTTTCAGTCAACTTGCCTTTTGAACGAAGACCTTTAAATATTTTTTGAAATTTAGCACTTATAGAATCAAACATCTATAGTCTCCTGACTGTTAGCTATTCAAGTATAAAACTTCTCTTAATCCTTTAGCCAAAATATCATCTTTAGACAATGGGCTCGCTTCGAGATCTTCAATGATCCCCAACAGCAATCCAAATCTCTGGTTAAGATGCAGCAGTGATTCGTATTTGATAAGAATTTTTTCAGTGCGTTTCAATAGATCATGAACTGCTTGACGACTAATCGACATATTCTCGGCTATTTCACCTAAAGAAATATCCTGCAAATAATATAAATCGAAAATTTTTCGCTGATTCTCAGTCAAAAGCACATCGTAAGCATCAAATAATTTTACTAGAAGAAAGCGATCACTCATCATGGCACCTGTCAAGTAAATTTACTTTACAGTTTAAACTCTCATTCTTAAATTGTCAAGCAAATATATCCTCAACAAAAGCTTCAGCATCGAAGGCCGCTAGGTCCGATATCTTTTCCCCATATCCAATGTAGCTTACCGGCAAAGCCAATTCGTCATTGATTGAAAAAACGAACCCTCCCTTGGCGCTACCATCCATTTTATTTAAAATAACTCCGGTTATATTAGCCAGCTTTCCGAAAAAAATTGCTTGCGATAGCGCATTTTGACCACAGCTTGCGTCTAATACAAGGTAAACGCGATGTGGCGCCCCTGGTTCACTTTTACTAATCGTTCGGATAATTTTCTCCAGCTCACGCATTAAATTGTCGTTGGAGTGTAACCTGCCCGCTGTATCGACTAGCAACACATCGGCTTTATTGGCTTTTGCCGACGCAATCGCATCAAATACAACCGCCGAAGGATCCGCTCCTTGTCCTTGGCTGACAACGTGGGCACCGAATCTACTTGCAAGCATTTTTAATTGTTCAACAGCCGCCGCCCGAAATGTGTCAGCGGCGGCGATATAAATTTTTTTCCCTGCCGAGTGCATCCTATAAGCCATCTTGCCAAGCGCAGTGGTCTTTCCCGACCCATTAACTCCAATAAAAACAACTATCTCCAACCCAGCATCCGAGCTGTTTTGCAGTTGATTACTTTTAGCCAGCGCATTTTTCATCACGATTTTTATTTTTGATAAGGCATCGTCATAATCTTTACATGAGTGAATTTGTTCAAGAATTTTTTGAGTCATCCCAACCCCGATATCAGCTGCAAGTAAAGTTTCTTCAATATTGTCATAAAAATCTTCTTCTGATAGACTGGTTTTAATCAGAAGGCTCTTTAACTTGCGAGCAAAATTTACATTTTCCATATATTCCTTCACTAACTCATCTCCTGACAAAAATACTAACCAGCTTGAAGGGTTTCTACGTTTTCTTGTACTCGAACGGAAATTAATTTCGAAACACCTTTTTCAATCATTGTTACTCCGTGCAAGGTGTCTGCAATTTCCATCGTCTTTTTCTGGTGAGTGACGATTACAAACTGAATTGTATCAGAGAAATTTTTAATAAAATTGGTGAATGTATCAATGTTTGCCTCGTCGAGGGCAGCTTCGACCTCATCAAGCACAACAAACGGGCTCGGCTTTTCCTGTAGAAATGCGAAAAGCAATGCAATCGCAGCCAATGCTTTCTCCCCACCGGATAATAGATTTAATGATTGCAATTTTTTTCCTGGAGGAGAAGCAATTATCTCGATGCCTAATTCGTCGTCCATCTCAATTATTTTGAGTTCCGCATCTCCTCCTCTAAAAAGGGCGGAAAAGTTTTCTTTGAAGTAATTCCCAATCCGCTCAAAGGTGCTGAAAAATTCGTCATTGATTGTCTTTTCGATTTCCTGAATCATGCCCGCTAAGTTTTCCTTAGCGTCAGAAAGTTCAATTATCTCATGGCGTAGCTCGTGAAGCCTTGCCAAGGCGTCTTCGTGCTCATGTATCGACCCCAAATCGACTGAGCCCATCTCAGAAATTTGCTGGCGCAGCTCGTCAAGCCTATCTTCATACTCAGATTTTTCGTTCTGGGAAACAATCTTTGAATCCAGCTCACTCCCTCCAACTGGCAAATTGGGCGACAAAATCTCAATTTCAGTCTCTGCTTTCGCGATTTTAATTTCGGCATCTCTCAGACTATTCTCATTGTTAGCAATATCCTTGTAATACTGCTGCAGCTTTCCATTCATTTCCTCTAATTCTAAGTTGAGCCGAGTTATTTTATCGGCAACTTGATTTTTATGCACGTTTTCATTCGACAGTTTTTCCTTAGTTAACAAAAGTAGCCCATTAATATCCTCAATCCGGATTTTTACCACTTTTTTCGCGTTGTCCAACTCCACTTGGCGTGTTTGGCTTGCTCTTTCTTTTTCACGCCAAAATTCAACTTCGGTTTCTAGTTCATTAAGGCGATTGATTTTGCCCCCACGCAGAACTTCGCTATTATTGATTTTTGCGCCCAGATCGTTTACTAGGGTTTGGCGATCGGCATGCTCTTCTTTTTTCTCCCGATTGGATTTGGTTAAAGTCTCGATATCGTTTTTCATTTTTTCGTTCTCGGCACAAGCTAGGGCCACATCTTTTTCAATTTCACATAATTTACTTTCTAACTCTCGCAAAGAATTGATCAATATTTCTTCTTCAGACTCGAGATATTGCAAATCACGCTGGTTGTATTCAAATTGCTGAGAAAGCGAGCTCAGCTCAGTTTTTAAATTTTGAAACTCTGATAAATGTTTTACATTGATTTGCTCAATCGCTGCTTTTTCGTTAATTATTTCCGCACTGATTTTCTCTAAGCCTACCAGCTCATTCTCTATTCCAACCAACTGTTCCTTTAAGAAGCTGCCTTGCTCGTGCAAATCCCTCAAAGCACCCTTGCGCTCAAGCAGACCAGCTTTATGGTTTTCTCCGTAATTACCCGTGGTAAAAACACCGCCACGGTTGACTATTTCTCCCTCAAGGGTAACGATACGTTGTGAATAATTATTTGCCCTTGCAAGGGCCAAAGCATTTTCATGTGTATCAACGATTAATATCCGACCTAACAAATGTAGAAACACTTCACGATAGACACTGTCGAATTTAATCAAATCAGCCGCTAGACCAACATAACCAAGGTGGCTGTTGAAATTATCTCTTCCCGGCCGCATTGAATCTCCTTTAATGACATCAAGGGGCATCAAAGAAACCCGACCCAACCCATTTTTACGCAATGCATTAATAATTAGAGGAATATTTTTTTCTTGCTCGATAACAATATTTTGCCCTGAAGCTTTCAACGCGGCGTCGATTGCCTTGATATGTTCTCGCTCCACTTCGAACAATTCAATGACACTGCCGCATATACCCCAAGAATTAGATTGGCTCCGAAGCTCTCCTAGAACAAATTTTACAGCACTGTTGTATCCTTCATAGCTGTTCTCAAAACCTTGAAGCATTGAAATGCGGCCTTCCACAGTCTCTTTTTTCCGCTCCAAATCATTGGCTATTCCACGTTTGCCTAACAACTCATGCTGGTTTTGACTGAATCTCTCGTTTTGACGCGTTAATTTTTGTTTATCGCTATCTAGTACGACATCCAACTCCGCCAAAGAACTTTCTCTTTGTAAAGTTATCTTTTTATTTTCAACAATTGCATTTTGTAGTTCCATTTTTTTATTGCTTTGTAAAGCTCGACTATTTTTTAGCTCGCTAATTTTGTCCATTTTTGTGCGTTTATCATTACCTAATTGGAGTTCGGCACTCATCGACGAAAATAACTCATTCTTTGAAAGCTCTAATTTTTTTTCAGAGATGTCAATATCGCATGCAAGTTCAGCAAGCACTGCTTTCTCTTGCTCAAATGCGAAATGCAAATCCTGTGAGCCCGCAACAATAGCTTCAAGCGCATTTTTTTCTTCAGCTATTCTAATCAAGAGACTATTAAGCTTATCGCTATCAGCGCTGTTTTCTCCAAGATTTAACAGTTCACGCTCGATGTTATTAAGCTTCTCTTGCTGTACTTCAAAGTCACCATGTAGCCGAGCCTGCTCAACACTCAAGTTAGCAATGCACTCATCAGTCGCAATAAATTGTCGATTTGCTTCTTCTTTTAGTAATTCAGATAATTTTATTTGCTCAATGACCAAATCTTTTTCTGACAATAACTCCTGCTCCTTTGAGCGAGCCACTTCCAGACGATTTTTTTGCCGCACCAGGCGATCTAATTGTTGCTGATGCGCAAACAGCAATAATTCTTTCTCGTATTCCGCGGCGTTACTAGAAAGTGCCTGGTACTTTTTAGCCTGCTCCGCCTTTTCACCAAGTATCTCAGTCTGATGCTCTACTTCGAATACAATATCCCTCAGTCGGACTATATTTTTTTCTGTGAATAACAGCTTGCGAAGAGCCTCTTCTTTACGTAATTTATGCTTTAATATTCCTGCTGCTTCTTCAAAATAGATACGTCGGTCCTCAGGTCGGCTAGAAATTATCTGTTCAATCCTGCCTTGGCTAATAATCGAATAACCACCCTTGCCAATTCCACTATCGAGAAAAAGTGTGTGAATATCGCGCAAGCGGCACAAAGAGCCATTGATGTAATAACTGCTCTCACCAGAGCGATGCATTTTCCGCAAAACTGAAATTTCACTATAATCAAAAGGCAACTTCCCGTCAGAATTGTCAATAGAAATCGTAACTTCAGCAAAATTTATGGGCTTGCGCTTTTCTGTTCCCGCAAAAATAAGATCCTCCATCTTGGTGCCACGAAGGGTCTTCGCATTTTGCTCTCCAAGGACCCACCGTATAGCATCGGTAATATTACTCTTCCCGCTGCCATTTGGTCCAACAATAGCTGTGATACCAGAATTAAATGATATCCTGGTCCGTTCGCAAAAAGATTTAAAACCAAAAAGCTCAAGCCCGTTCAATCTCATGATGTCACTTCCCTTCAATTGCTGCAGTACTTTTTTGGATACTTATTAAAGCCGTCTCTGCGGCCTTTTTTTCAGAATCCTGCTTTGTCTTCCCTGATCCTTTGCCCATCGCTACCCCGTTTACCAGCACTTCGCTAGTAAAAACACGTTCGTGAGGGGGGCCTGATATTGCGCAGATTTTATATTCAACCGAAGAATCATCCCGATATAATTCTTGCACATATTCTAGCAAAAGACTTTTCCCGTCCTTCAAGCCGATGCTTCCCAATGTGGATTGTAAATCTTCCTGCAACAGATTCACAATGAACCCCCTTGTCACGGCAAAACCTTGGTCCAAGTACAGCGCCCCCAACAAGGACTCTACACAATCAGCCAAGATAGAATCCCGGTCTCTTCCGCCAGTCTTTTCTTCCCCTCTTCCTAGCAATACAAATTGGGAAAGCTCAAAATTCCTCGCTATGCGCGCCAAATTGCTCTCGCAAACGATTTTAGCCCGCGCGAAAGTCAGCTCCCCCTCTTGTGCCGTTGCCCTCGACAAAAACAAATTTTCCGCGACAACTACGCTAAGAACAGCATCACCTAAAAATTCTAGGCGCTCGTTGTCCTCGCCATGAGAGAGATGACTGTTTTCATTCGCCCATGAGCTATGTCGCATTGCTAATTCATAGACGGACAAATTAAGCGGCTTAATGCCGAATTTTTTCAAAAAACGCATTAAGCCGTCGCTATTAAACCATTTCTGATCCTTTTTGGGCAATTTATTCAGCGTACTCCTTTACTAACAAAGTTGCGTTGTGACCACCGAATCCGAGTGAATTACTTAAAGCAACTTTTACATCGCATTTACGTGCGATATTTGGAACATAATCGAGATCCAGACCTTCTTGTGGATCTTCATAATTAATCGTCGGTGGAACAATTTTATCCCTGATTGCCAGACATGATACAATCAGCTCCAAAGCGCCCGCCGCTCCCAACATATGACCAGTCATCGATTTTGTAGAACTTACAAGCAACTTACTAGTTGCATGTTCGGCAAAAACTGCCTTAATTGCCTCTGTTTCATATTGATCATTTAGAGGAGTCGAAGTTCCGTGGGCATTGATGTAGTCTACGGACTCTGGC
>CAZWXO010000001.1:0-65083 GCA_964637885.1 uncultured bacterium | reverse complement strand
GATGTAGTCAACATCACTATATCCAAGCCCAGCCTCTACAAGACATTGTCTCATAGAGCGTTGCACTCCTTCTCCGCCTGGCGATGGCGCAGTGATGTGATGTGCGTCGCAAGTAGCAGAATATCCAGCAAGCTGACAATAAATCCGCGCACCCCTTTTAAGAGCGTGTTCCTCTGTTTCAAGAACAAGCATCGCCGAGCCCTCTCCCATCACAAAGCCATCGCGCTTAGCATCAAAAGGAGAGCTTGCTTTTTTCGGATCGTCATTTCTTGTACTCATCGCTTTCATTGAGCAAAACCCAGCAAAGCATAAATCTTGAATTGCAGCTTCTGTGCCCCCTGCGACCATTACATCGGCATCACCGTATTGCAAAATTCTTAGAGCTTCCCCAACCGAGTTTCCACTGGAAGCACAAGCAGTGACACAAGTTAAGCTAGGACCCTTTAATCCTAAGGCAATCGATATTTGGCCAGCAGGAATATTTGATATCATCATCGGAACAAAAAACGGCGAAACGCGATTTAGGCCTTTTTCTTTCGCTAAATTATACTGCTCGCCAAGCGTTAGGATGCCACCGACCCCAGTGCCGACATAAACGCCGATTCGATCAGGGTTTTCCACAGCTAAATCAAGGCCGGAATCTTCAAATGCCATCTTTGCGGAGGCAATTGCAAAATGTGTCACACGATCCATCCGTCGTACTTCTTTTTTCTCAACATATAGAGACGGATCAAAATCATTGATTTCTCCGGCAATTTTAGTTGGCAAAACACTCGCGTCAAAATGCGTCACATGACTTATCCCGCTTTTTCCAGCAAGTAAATTTTCCCAGAAAGGTTTTAGCCCAATGCCGACAGGAGAGACAACTCCCATACCAGTGACAACAATTTTATTTTTCATTAATAAACCCTCCATCAAGCCTGACTTGCTTCATCAACCAAGCGCTTCATAATCTCCTTGACAGGCAGAATGTCATTGATTTTTCCAACATTTTCGCCAGAAAAAACAACTCCCTCTTCAATATTGCCTTCTTGGGAATTTCGCAAAGCTTTAAAGATGCAGAAGCTCTTCGTGCAATGCCGCAAGCAATTAATGCAGGCATCAGGGGGAGGTGCACCTCCATCCATGGCTTTTTCTATAAACTCAGTTTTAATGGCCCGACCTGGAAAACCAGCTGGGCTATCGATTAAAACAATGTCTTCGTTTTTAGCTTCGAGGCAGACTGCTTTCCAGCGGTCATCTGCGGCGCATTCTTCACTCATCGCGAATCGGATGCCCATCTGTACACCATCCGCACCAGCTTGAAGCATTTTTACAATGTCATAGCCGTCAACGATGCCACCTGCGCCAATAACGGGGATTGAAACAGCCGCCCTAACTTCTGGAACCAGCTTCCACACCGACTCATCAGTTCCAAGATGCCCGCCCGCCTCTTTACCTTCGACAACAACCGCATCAGCTCCAAGCTTTTCAGAAATGATTGCTAGCTTAGCACTCGAAACAATCGGAACTATCGCCACTCCAAATTCGCGTCCCATGGCAAACATATCCCGAGAAAATCCAGCGCCAGCGAGGACAAGATCAATCCCTTCTTCCATAGCTGTTCGAATATAATCAGGGAAAATACTGACGGCCACCATAGCGTTAATCCCAATAATGCCTTTCGTCAACGAACGAGCTTCGCGGATTTCCTCTCGCAATTCATCAAACGACATCCCCGTGGCAGCAATGATACCGATTCCACCCTCATTTGCCACAGCAGCTGCCAATTTTGCGGTTGATATCCTGACTGCCATACCACCTTGAATTATTGGTAGTTCAGCAACATGTTTTCCAATTTTCAATTTGGGCAGAATCAATTAAATCACCCTTTACTTTTAATCCATTGTTTATCCGGAGGGGACAAATCCGCCCCTCCGGATAAATGATTATAGTTTTGCCTTAATATAATCCATTGCATCATTAACAGTAACAATTTTTTCTACATCTTCATCAGGTATTTCCACACCAAATTCCTCTTCTAGCGCCATGATCAATTCAACAATATCGAGAGAATCGGCACCCAGATCATTGATAAAGGATTTCTCAGGTGTAATATCGCTCTCTTCGACACTCAGTTTTTCAACAACAATCTGTTTAATTTTATCCATCGTTTCCAACTCGTCACCCCCTTTCATAGTAATGGTAGCACTCATTATAATTATATGCTCATTCCTCCGTCAATAACTAATACTTGCCCCGTTATGTAGCTAGAGTTTGCCCCTGCTAAAAAAGAGACAGCTTGGGCCACTTCTTCCGAAGTGCCTGGGCGACCCAGAGGAATGGAAGCTTTCATTTTTTCGTAGTAATCTTCATTTATAACCGCTGTCATTGCCGTGTCAATCAAGCCCGGTGCCACTGCATTAACTCTAATACTACGGGAAGCATACTCTTTTGCAAGAGAGTATGTCAAACCGATTATACCAGCTTTTGAGGCTGCATAATTTGCTTGACCGGCGTTGCCATGCAAACCAACAACTGATGCGATATTGACAATGCTAGCTCCATTATTCTTGACCATCAATTTAATTGCGCTACGGCAGCAATTAAATGTCCCCTGCAGATTAATTTTCAAAACGCTGTCCCAGTCCGAATCCTTCATGCGCATTACCAAAGTGTCTTTGGTAATGCCAGCGTTATTCACTAAAACCTTCAAGCTACCCTCTCTTTGCTGAATTGCCTTAAATGCTGTCTCAACTTGCTCGGATTCAGAAACGTCAAAGCAGATGACCTCTGCATTCTTGCCCATCTCTAAAATATGATGGGCGACACCTTCAGCCTCCCCGCGACGAGAATCGTCGGGATAATTAACAAACACATAATATCCGTCTAGCGCAAGCTTAATCGCAACCGCTTTACCTATCCCGCTGTTTGATCCAGTCACCAATGCTATTTCCTGCACACTATTTCCCCTCCAATGCACATAAAGTCTTGGCCAATGAAGCAACATCCTCGATATTTCCACAAGGGATATCTTTAACTATCCGCTTGGAAAAACCGCACAAGACTTTTCCTGGGCCGAGCTCAATAAAGTATTCGGCTCCATGAATTTCCATACTACTGACGCAGTCCTCCCACTTAACACTTGAGCAAAGTTGTTGTTTCAGACAGGCTTTTATCTCTGCACCACTAGATAATAATTTCCCATGGACATTGCTCGTCACCGGAAAACTAGCATCGCGAAAATTTACATCATCAATTATCTGCGTAAAAGCATCAGCGACCGGCTTAAGTAAGCTTGAATGGAACGGGGCGCTGACTGGTAACTCAATAATTTTTTTGGCGCCTTCTTCTTTAGCCAAATCGGCAAAAACGGCTAGCGCTTCTTTCCCGCCTGCTACGACTGTCTGCCCAGGGCAATTAAAATTGACAGCTTCAACAACGCCATCCTCGCTTGCTTTCATGCAAAGAGCTATTATTTTGTCCCGCTCTAATCCTACAACTGCCATCATCCCACCTATTCCAACTGGGACAGCCTCCTGCATCAACTGACCTCGTTGATGGACCATACGCAATGCCTGGGAAAAATCAAAAACATTTGCAGCCACAAGAGCCGAATACTCGCCTAGGCTATGCCCACCTGCCATTTGAAACTGAATGTTAGATTCCAGGGCAAGATAATAAGCCGCACAGCTCACAGTTAAAATCGCCGGTTGCGTGTATTTTGTTTTTCTGAGCTCATCTTCTGGGCCATCAAAACACAGATTTTTTATCGAGAAACCAAGTGTGTCGTCGGCCTCTTCAAAAAGATTGCGAACCGTCTGAGATTGATTATATAGTTCCTTACCCATCCCAACAGCTTGGGAGCCTTGTCCAGGGAAAATGGCTGCAATTTTGACCATGATTACCCCTCCATAGCATCCTTAAGTCGCTTGTAGGCTTCATTCGCCTCATTATACATTTCCTGCACAATTTCTTGAACAGGCTGAATTTTTGTGACCATCGCACTAGACTGTCCCGCCATAAGCGAACCGTTTTCCACATCGCCGGACTCGACAGCAAGCTTTAAAGTGCCGACAGTAACATGTTGAACATCTTCAATCGCCGCACCAGCCTCTTCGAGACGAAGAATGCTCTTTGCCAGCTTATTTTGCAAAATACGTACGGGATGACCATATCTTGCACCAGTAATTACTGTCGAACGGTCGCTAGCTTTAATAATCGCATTTTTGTAATTTTCATGAATCGGACATTCAGTCGAACATAAAAAACGAGTCCCAATCTGAACGCCTTCAGCGCCAAGAACAAAGGCAGCTAGCAATGTGCGTCCTTCAACGACGCCACCTGCAGCAATAACTGGAATTTTTATAGCGTCTGCGATTTGTGGAACCAGCGACATTGTTGTCAAATCTCCGATATGTCCTCCACCTTCCATCCCCTCGGCAATGATCGCATCGACGCCTACCCTCTCCAGGCGTCTGGCGAGTGCCACAGAGGACACAACAGGAATAACTTTTGTGCCGGCATTTTTTAAGGCAGAGATATGTTTCCCAGGATTGCCCGCGCCAGTGGTTACGACAGGAATCTTTCTTTCAACAACCAAGTCAATAACATCGTCCAGATGCTCCGAAAGATAATAGATATTAATCCCCCAAGGCTTGTCAGTCAATGCTCTTATTTTTGTTATTTCAGCATCCAACTGATCTTTGTTCATGGTTGCCGAAGCGATAATTCCCAAACCACCCGCATTAGAAACCGCTGCAGCAAGGCGTGCATCCGCGATCCACGCCATGGCCCCCTGTATTATCGGATAATCAATTTTTAAAAGTTCTTTAAGTCTAGCTCCTAACATTCCATCATCACCTTACCATTTTATAATATTCGCGCCCCACGTCAATCCAGCGCCAAAACCCACCAAAACAACAATATCCCCTTTTTTAATACGACCACTCAGGTGTGCCTCATGCAAGGCAACTGGAATTGAAGCAGCCGACATATTACCGTACTTATTAAGAGTAATAATGATTTTTTCCTTGCTGATGTTTAATTTTTTTCTCGCAGCTTCGATAATGCGGATATTCGCTTGATGTGGAATAAAAACATCAATATCATCCACCGTCATGCCCACGGCATCCAATGCCTCGCCGACAACCTCTCCTATGACACGCACTGCAAATTTATATACATCTTGTCCATTCATTTTAATAAACTGCAAGCGCTGATCTATCATGTCCATATCGGCTGGTTTTTTAGATCCGCCACCGGGCACGAACAACAAATTGCCTCCATTCCCATCTGCCTTCAATGTACTGTTCAGCACTCCGGTTCCGACATCGCATTGTTGAACAATCGCAGCACCGGCGCCATCCCCAAAAAGCACACATGTATTACGGTCACGCCAATCAACAATTCGAGAAAAGGTTTCAGCCCCTATAATCATAACATTATTATAGCAACCGCTGGCAACAAACTGAGTTGCGATTGATAATGCATAGTTAAATCCTGTGCACGCTGCTTCCATATCAAATGCTGGACAATGAATTGCGCCGATATTTTTTTGGACAATGCACGCAGTTGAAGGAAATATCATATCTGGAGTCGAAGTTGCCACAATGATCATACCCAATTCATCGGCCCTGAGCCCGGCCGATTGGAGCGCACTCACGGCAGCGCCAGTAGCAAGGTCTGACGTGGCGGTATCTCGATGCGCAATATGCCGTTGACTAATTCCCGTCCTGGATTCAATCCAGTCATTATCCGTGTCCAACAACTGTTCAAGATGATCGTTAGTGACAATGTCTGGTGGCAGATATGCCCCGACGCCAGCTATTGCAGCTCCGAATGGAAGCGTTATCATACCTTCCACCATTCCGTGCTCTGTTCCATTTCATGACTAATCGCAGCTACTAAGTCCTTTTCAACATAAAAACCAGCTTTTAGAATCGCATTTTTTATTGCGACGGCCTTTGAACTGCCATGAGAAATTATTGAAATGCCTTGAACGCCAAGCAATATCGCACCACCGACCTCTTGATAATCCATTTTGTTTTTTATTGCCTTCAGACCACTCTTGACACAAATTGCCCCCAGCTTCGTAATGGCATTTTTCATGAATGCGCCCTTGATCTCGCGCATAATCAATTTTCCAAGTCCTTCGTAAAGCTTTAAAACAATGTTGCCGACAAAACCGTCGCATACAACAACATCAGCAGTTCCTTCTGGAATATCCCTGCCCTCAATATTTCCAATGAAATTCAGCGGCATTTCGCTTAGCAATTCATAGGCTTTTTGAGCTACTAGGTTGCCCTTGCTGGCCTCTTCGCCGATATTTAAAAGTCCAACGCGGGGTTTCTCGTAGCCATGAACTCTGCGGGCAAAAATATCGCCCATAATGGCGAACTGAGCCAGTTGCTTGGCCGAACAATCTGTGTTGGCCCCCGAGTCCAAAAGGATAGTTCTCTGCTTTGCCGTGGGCAAAATTGTTGCAATTGCGGGCCTGTCTACCCCTCCTAGACGCCCCATCCTCAACAAGGACGCTGTCATAGCGGCTCCAGTATTTCCAGCTGCCACAACAGCATCAGCTTCACCTTTTTTAACCAAATCATTACACAAAACAATCGATGCATTCTTTTTCTTGCGGAATGCAGTCGCTGCGTGTTCGCTCATCTCAATGTTTTCATCCGTATGCAAAATACTGATTTGATTCTCGTCGTATTTTTTCCCTTGCAGTTCGCTTCGGATTATAGTCTCATCGCCCACGAGGATGATGTGATAGCCTGGGTTGACAGCGATGGCATCTAATGCGCCTTGAACTGTTTCCTTAGGGGCAAAATCGCCACCCATAGCATCTAAAGCAATTCTCATTCAATTTCCCCCCTCTGAAAATCGTCAAACGAAACAATAATAAATTTGCCGCGAAAAACTTCCTCCCCTGACTGCTTGCTGATGACTGTAACAAAAAATTTGTTTCCACGCCTTCGCACTACTTCGGCAGTGGCAATAACACTACTCTCAGTCTGAACAGGACGCTTAAAACGTATTTTAGCTACTCCAGTCACAGCCATTTCAGCGTCGATAATTGCAATTGCCAGGGTATTAGCTTGCTCAAAGATATACTGCGCCCGCACTATGCCGGGCTTACTGTGAATCATTTCATCATTAGGTACTAGCACCGAAACCCCACGACAGTTTAGCTCCAACAATACTAACTCGCCTAAAATTTCTTTACCACTGATTGTTTTGACGCGTCCATGCGCCCTTTGAGCCATTCCACGGATTCGTTTGCGCAGTTCCGGAATGCGTAGCTCGGCACGATAAAGCCTTACCGATTGAACGCTAATGCACAGGCAAAGTGCTAAGGCATCATCCGTCATAAATGGATCACCTTCCAGCAAATCCATCATTTTTTTCTTTTTTTGAGCTTTTTCTTGGCTCATTTCATCATCACCCAAAACATATTAGCACCAGATAATAAAAAAGTATATCGTTTTAATAAAAAAGATGCAACAAAAAAAACAGCCCGCTCAGCGGGCTATTCTTTATCCTTTTTTTATTACTGCAATAATTTCCTTGCCATCATAATATCCACATTCGGGACAAACTCTATGCGAAACCCTTAAATTATGGCAGTGCGGACACTCGACAAGATTAGGAGCCTTGAGCCTAGACATCCAAGCCGTTCTCCCTTTTGATTTGCGCGCTTTTGAAACTTTTCTTTTTGGCACACCCATTTAAGCCACCTCCTTCGTTTACTTATCCAATTTTACTTTGTATTCATGCAATTTACTCCACCGCAGATCACCCAATGGGAGACAATCGCATTCAGTACGGTTCAAGTTGACACCACAGCCTGAGCACAACCCTTTACAATCCGGCCGACATACAACCCTAATCGGCAAATTGTAAAGTAAGCATTCCAATAATAGAGGTGCAAAATCATAATTGACGACATTTGCCGGGACAAAAATAATATCTTCGTCATCCATAATATTGCCGAGGGAAAAAACATACTCCGAATCGGCTAACATCTTAACATCGGCATCTTCTAAACAAAGATCGCAACCCTTCGATAAGTTAGCCTCAATCGACACTTTTAGCACCAAAACATCGCCTGCCAAATCAAAAACCAACTTATATATAGGCGAATTCCTTAGGACAAAGGGTAGTACAATCTCACAGGCCTTTGCGTAATCTTCAGTAAAGACCACTTCAAGCTCCAGGTGACGCTGCTCTCTTAGAACGTTAAAATCAATGCAGACAGCCAAACAAAATCACCTCATAATACTATAGATTAATTGTGACAAAGTCAAGGAATAGCCCTCTAAATTAAAGATTTTGTCTCCCTGGCGATCATCAATTCCTCGTTAGTCGGAACAACCATAACAGTAACCTTTCCATCCGAGGGGCTGATAACCTTCTCCTTGCCGCGGAAATCATTAAGTGAAGCGTCGACGCTGATTCCCAGATAATCCATGTTATTGCAAATCATTTGGCGGAAATCGATTCCGTTCTCTCCTAACCCGGCTGTAAAAATCAATACATCAACACCGTTCATCGCTGCGACATATTCACCAATATATTTCTGAACAATGTAAACAAACAAATCAATCGCAACCTGAGCCCGGTGATTATTTTTGGCAGCTGCTTCTTCAATATCTCTAAAGTCACTTGAAATCCCAGAAATGCCGAGAACCCCGCTTTTTTTGTTGAGATAATCGTTCAGCTGATCCATATTCATGTTGTGCAACTTCATCAGATAAGGAATAATTGCCGGGTCAAGATCACCACAACGAGTCCCCATGACCAATCCTTCAAGCGGTGTAAAACCCATGCTCGTATCAACGGATTCTCCGCTTTTTATCGCGGTGATACTTGCGCCGTTGCCCAAATGGCAGGAAATAATTTTAAGATCTTTGATATCTTTACCAAGTATTTCAGCAGCTCGGTTTGCCACATACTTATGCGAAGTACCATGAAACCCATATCGCCTAATCCCGTTATCCTGATAATCTTCATAAGGAAGACCGTAGAGATAAGCTTTAGCAGGCATCGTTTGGTGAAACGCGGTATCAAAAACTGCAACCTGCGGTACATTTGGCATAATTGCCTCACAAGCTAATATGCCCGCAATATTTGGCGGATTATGAAGAGGTGCAAGTTCAATAGTCTCTTCTAAGGTCTTCATAACATCTTCATCAATGATGACTGAAGAAATGAATTTTTCACCGCCGTGAACCACTCGATGTCCGATAGCACTGATCTCTTCAATAGCTTTTAAGACACCGACCTGAGTATCTACCAAAGTATCGAGAACAATCTTAATCGCTTGCTTGTGATCTGGAATATCGTATTCTTTTTTAAATTTGTCTCGCTCTGGCACTTCATGCACCAGCAATGCCCCTGACAGCCCGATTCTTTCAACTAGACCCTTACACAAGAGACTTTCATTGGACATGTCAATCAATTGATATTTGAGCGACGAACTTCCACAGTTAACAACTAATACTTTCATCAACAATTTCCCCTTTACGAAAATTTACTTGTCCATTCTAATACCCCAGCCCACTCATTTCAACAAAAATTAAAAATTTCTGTTATAATTTTTAAAAATAAGGAGTGAAAATGAAAATAATTGGGATAACAACCGAATACAATCCATTCCACTTTGGGCATCAATGCCAGATACAAATGCTAAAGAAGCGTTACCCGGACTGCCTGATAGTTTTGGCAATGAGTGGAAATTTCGTGCAACGAGGCGAAGTTGCGGTTTTAAACAAATACCAGCGTGCCTCCATAGCTCTCCGTCATGGAGCTGACATCGTTTTTGAATTGCCAGTTGTTTTTGCGACCGCCAGTTCTTCTCTATTTGCCTGGGGGGCTGCTTCTCTGTTTCATCGGCTTGGATGCATTGATACAATAACCTTTGGTGCGGAAAATGACGACATCGAATGCTTAGATTTAATTGCTGGAATTATCGCGGAGGAACCGGCTGAGTTCGGAACCACAATCAGAACAGAGATGAAAAAGGGGATTCCCTTTCCCATTGCTCGGGGAATTGCAATAGATCATATTCTTGGCACTGTTAAGAGTCATGGAGAAACTCTCGCACCTTCCACTATTATTGGCCAGCCGAACAATATTCTTGCCATTGACTATATTTCATCCTTAAAGAAATTAGGCTCTTCTATTATTCCTCTCCCCCTGCCTCGCGTCCAGTTTATCCCTGGAAAAAGTGACGGCGAAATAACATCTGCCAGCAGAATCCGTCATGACATTTTTAGCCTAGGGTGTCCAAGTGTATTAAAATATCTCCCCGGGGATGTCTACGAAGCTCTATGTATCGAAGCAGAGACAAATAGTGGTTTGATGTCTAATGATCGTTTTTCTCAAATAATCCTCTACCTGATACGTGCACTGCAAGCAGACAACCTTGCAGAGTTTGCCGACGATTTCGAAGGTCTTTATCACCGCATAATAAAGTACTCACTAACAAGTTCATCTTGGAGCGAATTAGTTGAAAAAACCCAATGCGGGCGCTATCCGAAAGCCCGCATCCAAAGATTACTCATTAGAATTCTACTCCAACTCGACAACAATTTTCTAAAAAGCGCACGTGAATATGGAACGCCTTATGGAAGATTACTCGCGATAAAAAATAGTCGCACTAAGCTTCTCAAAGAATTAATATTTGCAAAAAAAGATGCACTTCCAATCATCGTCAAAGCATCGCAGAAACACATTAATAAAGCTAATTTAAGTGAATTTGGCATTAAATCACTTCAAGCCGATATCCGGGCTAGCAACGTTTTCTCCCTAGGGTATAAAAATAAATGCGCCGCCGGATGCATGGATTTTGAGCGCTTCCGTCCGATCATCTCAGGTCACGAGTGAGCTTCCCGACGCATCGCATTAAGTTTTCCTCGGCTCTTCTTAATCATCTGCAAATTGTTGAGCATTGATTCTTCAAGTTTCTCGAGGACGCTATCAGCGTAAGCATTCGCGCCATTGACAGTCTCTCCGGCTACCTTCTTAGCCTCCATTATCAATTGATCGGCCAGCGCTTGCGCTTTTTTTGTTATCTCATTCTCTCCTGCCAGGCGATTACCTAAGGCTTCATTTTCTTTGATTATTCCTTCGCCTTCCAACTTAGCTTCAGAGATTATTTGTTCTCGCTGTTCAATAATCCTTTGAGCCTGAATAAATTCATCGGGAAGATTTGCTTTAATGCGATCCAACATTTCCAGCACAGTTTCTTCGTCGAGTAATCGTCTTCCGAAGACAGGTACTTTCGGACTCTCCTCTAGATTGGTTATTAAATCATTTATTACCTGTAAAAAATCCACGATCCACCACCTCCTTAACCAACCAATTTGGATTGGATCATCTTTTTAACAAAATCGGGAACCAAGCCATCAATACAACCCCTAAAAGAGGCAACCTCTTTGACAATGCTGGAGCTCAAATATGCGTATTCATTGGCAGTCATTAAAAAAACCGTTTCGATGTCCGGGGCAAGTTTTTTATTTACCGCATTAATCTGAAATTCATATTCAAAATCTGAAATCGCGCGCAATCCGCGAATAATCGCACCAGCTTGCTGAGACCGCACATAATCAATTAACAACCCGTCAAAGCTTCCAACCGTGACGGAGGGCATCTCTCTCGTGCATTTTTTCAGCATCGCAACTCTTTCGTCGGTTGAAAAAAGTGGGTGTTTGTTGACGTTGTTAACCACGGCTACCGTCACATGCTCAAATAACTGCGAAGCCCTCTCCAAAATATCGAGATGCCCATTTGTAACTGGATCAAAGCTACCCGGATAAACCGCTCTCATGTTTATTCTCCTTTTGCAAACCGAAAAAAAACAAGCAAGTATCACCATAGTTTCTTCGGTCTTGTAATAAAATATTCCCGATTTTTTCTTCAATTATGGCTTTGGCACTTTCCTCCACCACTAAGATGCCATTCTCCCTTAACCATCCATACTCGTCAACTAACTCTAATATCTCTTTTGGAAAATTTTTATTATACGGAGGATCAGCAAAAATTAGGTCAAATTGATTCTTCGTCTTATTTCCTTTGAGAAAGGCAAGGACATCTTTCTTGACGATCTTGGCAAATTCAATCTTCAAAGTCTGACAATTATTTCTGATTGCGTCTGCTGCCCCGCTAGAGTTATCGACAAATACAACTTTCGCAGCCCCTCGACTCATCGATTCGATACCTAGCGCACCACTTCCGGCAAATAAATCTAAAACCTCTGCCCCTTCATTTCTCTGCCCAAGAATAGAAAACAACGATTCCCGCACTCGAGCTCCTGTTGGCCGCGTTTTCATCCCATGAGGTGCAATAATTTTTCTTCCCTTGTGAATACCAGCTATAATTTGCACAATAATCTAGTTCAATGCCCCCTTGTTTTTTTCTTCTCGAATATCCAAAGAATATACGTAAGCGAGCACGTGCGCGATCGCTTCATATAACTCGATGGGAATCTCAGCATTTATCTGTAAGTTAATTAATGAATCCACTAACGCCGCATCCTGATAAAAAGGCACTCCGTGTTCTCGCGCAATTTCAGCAATTGCTTCAGCGATAGTCCCTTTTCCTGAAGCAAGCACCCGCGGCGCCCCGTCTTTTCCTGGAATGTAGCCTAAAGCAACAGCTTTTTCCATTTTTTTACTACCGCTTTTATTATCTGTCATCACACCTACACCTTAAAATCGAAGCCGAAAGACCGATTATTTAACTGCGATCCATTCTCCTCCGGCAATTTTCGCAACAACCGTGTTAAAATCATACCAACTGTAAACCCAGCAGATTCAAGGCTATCCCGAAGCTCCTCTTTAGTAGCAGATATCCGACGCATGCCGTATTCTTCAATGGCTGCTACTTGGCAGGAAAGCACACCTTTGCGGAATTCTAAATCGATTTGCAATTCCGACAAGTTACGTGTTTTCATTTTTAATATGATCTTACAGTTTTGCCAATCTATCTTATTTTTGCCATTTTCATCTTTATATTCTATTCTGATGGAATTCGGCAATCCTTGTTCCCTCGATGCCATCGGCAAAGAGAAACTAAGGAAATTGACACCATTCTCATCAACGCCAGCCATTTGCGCATGACTCGCTCCGATTAATGAGGTGGCTAGAGGTAACAACTCTCGAATTTTCTCTTCATCAGGCGTAATTATTTGCAAGCTCATAGCGTCTGATTGCGGTAATTTTAAGAGCAACTGCTTTAAAATTGCCGCATTATCAGCAGAGTTTTTATTTTCCCCGGACATAAAAAAATCCTTCACAAAGGACTCTATTTCCAGAGCACCTTCTTTGCTGGCTGTTGGCGTAATAGTACCGCCATGTAGTAGAAAAAGTTCCTGCAGATTTGCAAGCTTTTGATCAACATTGCCAGCAAAAAAAAGAGCACTCGCATTCTTAGCTACTTCCATGCCAAGCTCGGACAACCTCTGCCCCAACAGCATCGGATCCTTTAAGAACGCACCTAGATCCCTTACAAAAGCGTCATCTATCGGCAAATTAGCCTTTTGCATTGTAGCCATGGCAGCAGCTAAATGTCGCACCTCAGCAGCATTCCCGATGTCCACCTTGGTTTCCATTAAGAGACTCAGCTTCTCTACCATTCCTACTATGGTTTCTGAATGTAGCGGAACTCCCTTGGCAATCAACGCGCTAACTACCTCTTTTAAAACGAGATCTGCTTTTAGCCCGGTTTTTTGTGAGATTTCTCTAACTATTGCGTCGTCGGTTACCCTAGGACTAAGTTTAAAAATGACTTCCTGCTTATCGATGCTTTGGAGCTCAATTCGACCTTTCGTGCCCGGAACTAGTAAGTAATCATCTGAATGGCCCTCAAAAACGGCATCTCCAGAGACGAGTTGCATTTTTCCTTGCCCATCGATAGATTGGATTTCAAAATTACCCCAATTTACTCCGCGCAAAGCATTAGTTATATCCTTCCCTTCAATTGGACATCTTAACAGAATTGTCGGCCCATTGTCGTTTTCTTTAAACGCTGCGATTTTACCCGTTACTTCCAGAGGTAAGCCATTTATATTTGCAAAACGAGGTGTTTTTGTCATAAGAGACAAATCACCATTCTGTTCAATCATTAGAGCGGGAAAACTATCACCAGGGCGAACACCAGCAAGTGACGCCAACTCTACCAGCAAATCGCCGAATTTAACCGACATTCGGCCCTGCTGCAAGGCGACGACAACCGCCTCAACGTAAGCCTTTTGCGAAACATTAGCAGGTAAATCCGCCTTTATTTCACTAAAATTCTTTGCTATAGTCGCGCGTAATAATTGGTCAGATATTTCCGGCATTATTCCCACCTTTTCTCTCGTCCAGCAATCATTCTATTGAAATAATATAATGGTACAGTGGCTGTCCACCATAATACAACTCAAACTCGACTGTTTCGTCCACCTCTTGCAGCCTTTTCATCAGCGCCGCAGTTTCACTTTCTGCCACACCCTCGCCAGCAATCACGGTGACAATTTCCTTTCCCGCTTTTAGTATCTCGCACAGCATCTCTACGATGATATCGTCTTTATCGTGACCCGTCTTTACAATTTTTCCATCCAACAGTCCAATTACATCACCTTTTTTGATCTCAATTCCATTATTGACAGTATCCCTAACAGCAAATGTTATTTCCACGGTCTGCACATTGTGCAAAGCTGTTTCCATCCGTATGTAGTTGTCTTCCAAAGCTTTATCATCAGCATATTCAAGCATTGCGCTTATTCCCTGTGGAATGGTTTTTGTCGGTAACACCTTGACTCTTTGGTCCGGACACAAATCGATGGCCTGCTGGGCGGCCATAATGATATTACTGTTGTTTGGCAAAACCACAACATCGCTGTAGTTAGAATCCTTGATAGCCGCTACAATCTGTTCCGTACTTGGATTCATTGTTTGGCCGCCATTAAGAATATATGCAGCGCCAAGACCACGAAAAAAATCGGCTATTCCTTCGCCGGCACATATCGCAATTATTCCAACACCTTCCACGATCTCTCTTGAAGACTTCTTTTGCCTATGTAAAAATTGTAAATGCATATTCTCAATTTTGACATTGCCAATTCCACCAATGCCCATGCACAGAGATAATAATTGGTCGGGATAATTGGTATGCACGTGGATCTTAAGAGTATTCTCATCTGGGACAATGACCAACGAATCTCCTAGAGCAGCCAATCTTTCTTCAATATTATGTGAAAGGTCTTGCTTGACGTCGTAAATCATCACCTCGGAGCAATATCGATGAACGATTTCCTCGAGGGAAAAATATCTCATGTAATCATTGGAACTATGATTATCAATTCTTGATAAAAAATCGCTGTCGTAATTTTCTAAGCTACCATCTTCTCCAGCGATAAAATGGTAAAAACCGCGGAGTATTTGCAAAAAACCCATTCCTCCAGCATCCACTACTCCTGCTTCCTGAAGTACCGGTAGCAACTCAGGCGTCTTGCGCAGTGCAACATCTGCCTGTTGCACTGCTTCAGCGATTACCGTGACAAAGTCATCGCCAGCCTCAGCTCTTTGACAAGCAGCAGTGGAAGCTTCTCGAGAGACTGTCAAAATAGTACCCTCTACAGGCTTCATAACTGATTTATAGGCCACTGAAACTCCATCACGCAATGCCAAAGCAAAGCTCTGCGCATCAAATGAATTAGATGTGCTGATACTCTTCGTAAAGCCGCGAAATATTTGTGACAAAATAACCCCTGAATTCCCCCTGGCGCCCATAAGCGAACCCTTTGCTATCGCCTGACAAACCATTAAAAGATCGTCTTTGTTTGAAATTTTGCTTATTTCGTCGCAGGCAGATTGCATCGTCAACGACATGTTTAAACCTGTGTCCCCGTCAGGAACAGGAAATACATTGAGCGCGTCTATTTCGCTGCGGTGCTCATCAAGTAATTTTTTTGCAGCAAGCATCATTCCTGCAAGTTCGTTTGCTCCGTAATCATGCGTCATTGATTGCGGTTTCCTCCTTGCTCTTCACTGTCGGGGCGTACTCCGGTAACGTTCACGTTAACACTTTCCACTTCCATTCCAGTCATGTTTTCGATGCTGAATTTGACCTTTTCCTGAATATTTTGTGCAACTTCTGAAATCTTGACACCGTATGCAACAACTATAAAAAGTGTAACAATCACCTTGTTTTCAAGAATCGAAATATCAATACCTTTGTGCACATTATCTTTGCGTAGTAACTCTGTGATGCCTTCTTTAAGGTTACGCGTCGACATTCCTACAACTCCGAAACACTCCATGGCGGCAACTCCCGCAATTGTCGAAACAACATCTTCCGATATATTTAATTTGCTTTTAGACATTTCCGGTTGTGTTTCCATCTCTTAGCACTCCTTATTTTTTTCTTCATCCATCTGCATGTCGATTAGCTCCCCAAGCAATACTTCAATTTCGATACTATGCATTTTGCAGCTGTCTGCGATTGTTTCAACTCCGGCTCCTAAACATCCCATACAATGCATCCCATGTTCACTGAAAACACCGATTGCTCCAGGCAATGCCGTTAAAAGATCGATAATTTTTGTATCTGCTTTGATATCCAATTCAACCCCCACCTTTCAACAAATCTGATTATAGCGAAAATAAACCAAAATTAAAACATCGAATCATACGTCTTGCCATTAATCTGCGATTATGTTAACATTGCTTGGCAAAGTTAATCATTTTTAAGTAATTTATATAAGGAGCTGAGATTTAATGGCCGGAAGTTGTGAAATCTGCGGTAAAAATAAGGTTAGTGGTTTTAAGTATAGCCATTCTCATATTCGCAGTAAGAGAAAATGGAAACCCAACTTACAGAAAATTAGAGCCGTTGTCAAGGGAGAAGCTGTGCGTATTTATGTCTGCACTCGTTGCTTGCGTTCCGGAGTCGTTCAGCGTGGTCGTTAACTACCTATGGTTATCAATTCCGATAAATTAAAAATTTCGTGAAAAAAGGACCGTTAGGTCCTTTTCTTATTTTGCAGGTAAATTTTGTTGTCTAACGATTTTTTCGATATAGCGCTTGGAACTATTAAATATTATCCCACCCATTGACGCAATAATTAGAATTTTAATAATTAAGTTAGGGAAGTTCAAGAATGTTCCAAAAAAAGAGGCGACTGCATACCCCACTCCCAGCGAACAAATGCCCATTACTAACATTGCTAACCTTGCTCCTTTAGCATTTCCACCTTGCAATGCCTTCTCAAGGCTACCCATCGATTTTGCCAGGACCAAGACCGCAAAGATTGCGGCAAAAACGTAAGAAAAATTGACAACCATCCGCCATACCCAAGTGTCATACATCATTCAAACTCTCCTTTACCAAACTCTCGTATTACCATCGCCATCCCCGACTTAATATTAACATCAACGCTCGCATCTACAATCTCATTGCTAATTCCCAATGAGGATGATGACTGTAACTCCCTATCAACCAGAGGATATTTGAAACCCTTTATTTTCTCAACATAACAACTCGATCCTAACGCAAGCAAGGATACAGTTTCCCCAATACCCCAATCACTGCAATGCATTTTACCAGCAAGTAAAACCATTTCCTGAGAATTGCTTTCAAGAGAAATCTGAACCCCACTCAAAACGAAAGAAGATGCACAAAATATATTTGCTAAAGAGTGATCTATCCGATCCCCAAGCGACCCACAAAATACTATCTTTTCTGGACTTAGTGTCATAGCCTGCATCATGGCCAGCTCGCCATCGGTTTGATCTTTCTCTGGAAGATGCCTGATTATCTCACATTTAGCTGCTTCACAACAACTATTTATAGTCGCTACGGAAGCTGAATCCATATCGCCAATTAAATAATCAGGCAAGATCCCTATACCCAGCAAATAATCGGCTCCTTTATCTGCTGCGATTATTGTGTTAGCGTGCTGACAATGCTTTCTCAATCGCTTTAGATTGACTTCTCCTCCACCTACAATCAAAATCAAAAAATCACCACCAAAAACTTATTCAATTTATTATATACTATCGAACAAACTTGCCATTTCGAGGGCTACCATCGCAGCATCCCAGCCCTTGTTACCTGCTTTCCCCCCAGCCCTGTCCACAGCCTGATCGTAGGAATCAGTAGTCAATACACCAAAAATTATTGGGAGGCCTTTTTCCAATGAAACTGCGGCAATGCCTTTGCTGACCTCGCTGGCAACATATTCAAAATGAGGAGTTTCGCCCCTGATTACGGCGCCTAAACAAATAATAACGTCGTATTTGGATTGTTCCGCTATTTTTTTAGCTACTAACGGCATTTCAAACGCGCCCGGCACCTTGCACAAATCAATGCTCTCTTTGGGAACGTTGTGCCGGCAAAGGCAATCAAGCGCTCCATCGACAAGTCTGTCGACGATGCTTGAGTTAAACCTGCCCGCAATGATCATGTATTTTTTTCCACCACTATTAAGTGTACCTTCAAACAACATCTTTTTTATTCCCCTCTTCATTATCGATATGCCCCATCCGATTAATCTTGGTAGCTATATATCTCCAATTTTCTTCATTTACCTCCGTCCACAGTGGGAAAACCGCAGCGACATCTATCTTGTATTTTTCTAAGGCTGAGACTTTTTCAGGGTTATTTGTTACCAACTGCACGCGCTGGTAGCCCAAAACACGCAAGATGTCGGCCGCCACCTTATAATCCCTTTCATCTGCACGATAGCCCAATGCTAGATTTGCTTCGACGGTATCGAGCCCTTGGTCTTGCAATGCATAAGCCCGGATTTTATTTGCCAGACCAATATCCCGCCCCTCCTGCTTCAAATATATCAATAAACTATTTTTATCTTCCTCCATTGAATGGAGGTAATTCTCCAGCTGCAAGTGGCAATCACAGCGCAGTGAGGCAAAAACATCTCCCGTCAAGCATTCGGAATGAATACGTACTCTCGGCGAATTGCATGTCTTCTCAAATTGTAGCGGACGCAACGCTAAATGACATTTTTGTGTTAAGCGTTCTTCAAACGCAAAAAGTTCGTAGTCGCCAAATTTTGTAGGAAGGACTGTTTTCGAAACCATTTGAACAGATAAAACGTGCATATCAATGTAGTCAATAATGCTTTCGATGCTGACAATCCCAATGTTGTGGTTCATGGCAAATGCTTCCAATTCAGAGCGGCGAGCCATGGTTCCGTCCTCATTCATGATTTCACAAATGACTCCGACCTCTGGTAGCCCAGCTATCCTAAGCAAGTCGATTGCGGCTTCTGTGTGGCCCTGCCGCGCCACTAGGCCATCCTTGTGCGCCATTAATGGGAAGATATGGCCAGGCCTCGTAAAATCTGTTGGCATGGCCTTCTCGCCTGCTAGCAGCTGCAAAGTAATGGAACGATCAAACGCTGATATGCCAGTAGTAGTATTCTCTCGTGCATCGACTGAGACCGTAAAGGCAGTTGCATGCTTATCTTGATTGTTTTCAACCATTAAGGGAATCTGTAGGTCTTGGAGCCTTTCCTTTTTCATTGGCGCGCATATCAAGCCTCTTGCATACTTACAGATAAAATTGATTTTTTCTGGGCTGGCGAAAATGGCGGGAAGGAAAATGTCTCCTTCGTTTTCTCGATCGTCACTATCGGTTATTATAATCATTTCACCGCTTTTTATTTTTTGAAGACTCTCTTCAACTGTGATGCGCATTTTTACTCCTCCATGTCTTTCCAATTGCCTTTACCAGATAATCTGTTTCCAAATTAACCCAAGATCCAGACCGGTACAGCTTTAAATTTGTCTGATTCACCGTATGCTCAACCAGAGATACACACATTTGCCTTCCGTGGATGGATTGGACTGTTAGGCTGACGCCATTGATAGCAATTGATGCTTTTGGGAATACCGAGCCCACCAATTCGCCAGGTATGATTATTGTGATCAAGTATGAGCGCCCACATTTTTTTTGGCCCAAAACACGCCCGATACCGTCAACGTGCCCCGTTACAAAATGACCATCCAGACTACCATTCATTTTTAGGGACCTCTCTAAATTGACTTGATCACCACGTTTTAAAATACCCATTGTCGTACTCTTTAACGTCGCATCCATCACGTCAAACATGATCATGTCCCCGCTGCCAAAAGCAGATGCCGTGAGACACACTCCGTTGACGCTGATGCTGTCTCCAAGAGAAACTGTGCCTTTTATTTCAGTTGATTCAACCGTCAAACGGGCATCAAGAGAAGATTTTCTGACTTCATTTACCCTTCCAACAGCCTCGACCAGACCGGTGAACATTCCACCACCTCCTTTGGGATACCCCGTAGCATAATATCCCTGCCCGACTTTTTGGTTGCTAAAAGCTTCAGCTCTTTTGCTAAAGATGCGTTGTCATTGTGTAAACCGCAAAAAATCCCCCTCCCCTCATCGGCACCCATTATTTTTGGTGCCAAGAATATAACAATTTCATCAATGAGGGATTGCGTAAACAAACTGCCACCGAGGCTGGCCCCTCCCTCACACAATACGTGATTGATCCCTCGAGTGCCCAGAATCCTCAATACTTCGTTTATGTCGACACGGCCATCGATATCGTCAAGAAACTCAACCTCAACGTTATCTGGAAGCTCACGATAAAAAATCTTCATTTTTTTTGATGCAAATACTAGTGTGGCGAAGGCAGAATTAGAAAATATATTAGAATCACGCTTTAATTTCTCTGCTCCAGCGACAATAATGCGCAAATTGATTTTTTCTCCCCCTGCAATGCGAGCCGTCAGCCGTGGGTCATCTTTTGTTACGGTAGCACCACCAATCATAATATTGCCAATCTGGCGCCTCATGCGGTGGACTTTTTCCCTGGACTCGGCACAACTAATCCACTGGGAATCAAATGTGCCAGTGGCACTCTTGCCATCCATCGTCATTGCCATCTTGTAAGTAACATAAGGTATGCCTGTCAGAGAATGCTTGATATAAGCCCGATTAAGCCAGATAGATTCTTTCTTGCAGACATTTTTCTGAATAAATACTCCTGCTCTTGCTATACTAGCCGCACCTTTACCTCTCATTAAAGGGTTAGGATCATCCATCGCATAAATTACTTGCCTGATACCGGCGCGCACAATTGCTTCTGAACACGGTGGCGTACGACCAAAATGACAGCAAGGCTCCAGGTTGACATACAGAGTTGCGTCCCTGGCGGCGCTACCAGCATCCTTAAGAGCGATTACTTCAGCATGCGCCTCGCCGCATTTGCGATGCCAACCTTTTCCGACAATTTTGCCATCTTTGACAATAACACACCCCACCCGTGGATTAGGACTGACTAAAAAATCTCCGTGCTTGGCTAGTGCTATGGCTTGTTTCATAAAATATTTGTGCACAAAAAACCCTCCCGAAAATGAATTCAAGAGGGCACATAGACACAGCACCAGAATCTCTTCTTCCATCCAGACTATACTGTCGGCTCTGGGATTCAGCTTAGAAGACTGTCACCAGATCTGCCTTTCGGCTCGCGGGCTCCGCTTTCGCGCTACCGCCGGTCGGGAATCGGGTCTACGACCCTCACCCTGCCCTGAAGAATTCACACTTTATTAATTTATACTATTTTAGACTAAGCCGATTGAAATATCAAGCAAGTAGAGTCCGATATTTTTTAATTGCTTCGGCATATGAGTCTTCCTTAAATAATGCCGAGCCAATAACCAGAATATCCGCGCCAGCTAAGCCAACTTCGCGAATGTTAGTCTCATTGATGCCACCATCAACAGCGATTAAAGCCTGAGAATGTCTTTTAATCGTCATTTCCTTTAACTGACGGATTTTCTCCAATGCAAAAGGCAGAAATGCCTGCCCCCCAAACCCAGGATTGACGCTCATAATTAAAATAAAATCAAGATCATCGAGAACCCATTCCAGCGACAAGTTTGTCGTAGCGGGATTGAGAGCCACGCCTGCTTTTTTACCCGCTAATTTTATTTTCTGCACATACCGATCCAAGTGAAGACAGGTTTCAGCATGCAAAGTAACAGCATCAGCACCGGCGTCGATAAATTCATCAATCATCGACTCTGGGTTATCCACCATCAGGTGCACATCAAAGAATAAATTCGAAATCTTCCGCAATGAGCGAACAACAGGAGGGCCGAAGGTCAAATTAGGGACGAAATGCCCATCCATTATATCCAAATGGAGCCAATCTGCCTTTGCCTGCTCTAAGAGGCTCAGCTCCTCCCCCAGTTTGCTAAAATCCGCACTCAAAATTGAAGGTGCAATTAATTTCTGCATCTTTTCTCCTTTAGTCCCCTAAATTTATTGTCTCCAGCAAATTACTACCTGCATAAACAGAAACGCTGGCATTGTCCCCAAACCAATTAACTGTAAATGAAATGCTGTCTCCACCTAAGTGCTCCATCCGATAAACTTCGCTACTCCCCCTTGAATCATTCAGCACTGCACGCACTATTTGTGGACCTTGCAGGTCGGTCGGAACATTAATACGAATGCCTTTACTGCCACCAGCATTGTCGTTATGAACCCAAACATTGATGCCAGATCCTTCATTGATTAAATCGCCTGCTAAGGGTTGTTGCCGCACAATCTGCCCTTTCTGAAAAGATGGATTGTAGTCGTCCTCAACCTGGGCGATGCTCAAATTGTACTGAGATAAAATACTTTTCGCATTATTAACATTCAGACCAACCAACTCAGGCATTACCATTTCTGCTGGCGAAACTCCTTTGCTGACAACGATGTCAATTTTATCTCCAGCATAAACGACAGAGCCAGCCAAGGGCGACTGCTCAATAACCTTACCCTTTTCGACGGTATCGCTGAATGCCTCAGAAATTGTGCCCTCTCTTAGCTCCGCATCCGCCACTGCCTTCAGAGCAACCTCCTTTGTCATCCCAGACAAATCGGGCATTGTCATTTTACCATCTCGCGCACTTATAACTACATTCACTGTCGTATTTTTCTTGACATTCGTTCCTGCCGGGATGTCTTGAAAAATTATTGTTCCTGGCAAGACCTTTTCATCGTTAATCTCCCGCTCAACATTCATTTGCAAACCTTGTTCTAAAAGTGTTTCCTCTGCGGCGGAAACAGCCATTCCTTCAACTAAAGGCACCTTGACTTCTGGCACATTGAGGTAAAGCCTCAACAACAAAAAACCCATCAACAACACCAAAGCAAGTCCCGCGATGAGAAAAAATTTAGGTGAAAAAATAGTCTTGCTTCTGCTCCCACGCTCTGTCCGCGCCAGTTCATCGCTAACTTTATTTCTATCAATCTCTACAGTTTTGTCATAATTAGAAATTGTTTTATTATTAACTTGTGCGACGGGACTGTGGAAAAAAGCATCGCTACTGATCGCAAGACGCATTTCATCAGCAGAAATAAACCGCGCTCCTGCCTCTTTTTCCATCGCCTTCATTATGACATGGTCCCATTTTTCCGATACTTCAGGTGCGATTCTCTTTAACGGGACTGCCTCCTCCCGGATATGCATCAGTGCAATAGAAATGGGGTTTTCTCCATCAAAAGGCACTTTACCGCTTAACAACTCATAAAGAAGCACCCCTGTGGAATAAATATCGGAGCGAGCATCGATTAATCCACCCCGAGCCTGCTCTGGAGAAAGATAGTGCACCGTCCCGATGACAACACCTGTATGTACCAATGTGGCGTCACTGACCGCTTTAGCGATGCCGAAATCGGCAACTTTTACGATCCCGTCTCCAGTCAAGAGAATGTTGTGCGGCTTAATATCTCGATGAATAATGCCTTTACGATGGGCGTAGTCCAAAGCTGAGAGCAACTGGATGGCAATTTGCCGGACTTTCGTCTCTGACATTTTGCCTTTTTGTTGGATTAATGTTTTTAAATCTGTTCCATCGACATACTCCATGACAATAAAAGGCACATTGTCTGCAAGTCCGACATCAAATATTCCGACGATATTTTGGTGTGACAAGGCTGCTGCCGCGCGTGCCTCATGATTAAATCTTTGGATAAAGGATTCATCCTTGCAAAACTCAGGTTTGAGCATTTTTAGCGCGACGGTCCGATTTAAAACAGTGCATTGTGCCTTGTATACGATGGCTGTTCCGCCTTCGCCGATAACAGATAAAAGGTGGTATCGTTGAGCAATTATCTTATCTAACATCATTGCACCTCCTCATCACTATATTTACAGCACGCTATAGATATGTTATCAAAGCCTCCGGCATTCTCCGCAAGTGCAACCAAATTGGCGAGGCTATTCTCCAAATCCAAACTATCTTGCAACGCACTTTGAATACTCTCATCAGAAACAAAATTAGTTAACCCATCGCTGGTCAAAACAATAATATCTAGGTTTTTAAGGGGATAAACCAATAATTGCGGCTCAATGTAGTCTTCGGTCCCGAGGGCCTTAGTAATAATGTTTTTTTGTGGGTGCACTGCTGCTTCCTCAGGCGTTATCGTACCAGCCTCCAATAACTCATTGACCAAAGAATCATCCCGGGTTATTTGTTTTATTTCGCCATCAGAAAGAACATATCCTCTGCTATCCCCTGCATGAGCAATGTAAAGCTTTGAGCCGACACAAACAGCTAAAGTCAGCGTCGTCCCCATGCCACGGCACTCTTGATCCTTTGTAGATTTTTCATTAATTTGCTGGTTTGATTGGCGAAATATGTTTTCCAGAAATTCTAAAATTGCCTTGTCATCCCTACCCCGGGAAAAAAGCTCTGGTAGGCAATCTAGAAAGCACTGCTTGGCTAGCGTACTAGCCACCTCTCCGGCCTGATAGCCACCCATTCCATCAGCGACAACCATCCCGAGGATATCAACCTCCTCACCGACTGCCCCAAGACGCATCCCTAACACAGCCAAACTGTCTTCGTTAATTTTTCGGACATTTCCGACGGATGTCTTTATTGCGTGAGTGTACAAAACTACGCCCCCCAAGTTTTATTTGCCTTTTAACTGACCACAGGCAGCCAAAATATCATGCCCTTTCGAATACCTGACAGATACCGCCAAACCAGCTTTTTCGATTTCCGTTAAGAATAATTGCAAAATATTGTTATCTGGTGGGAAGATTGCGGCGCTCGGCAATATATTTGCCGGAATTAGATTGAGATGAAGGCCCTTTCTGCCCTGTAGCGCCAAAATCAGGGCTTCTAAATCCTTAACCCCGTCATTGATGCCCCTGATTAAAGCATATTCTATTGTAACCCTGCGTTTGGTCAATGAAAAATAATTTTGGCTCGCATCCAGCAACATCGCTACGCCAAATTGACGATTAACCGGAACCAATCGATCACGAACCGCATCGATTGCCGAATGTAAAGACACCGCAAGAGTAATTTTTGTGCGCATTGCTGCCAAACGATTAATTTGCGGAATCAACCCACAAGTCGATAGCACAAAATCGCGATTAGACATCGCCAAAGTGTTTGGGTTAATCAAAAACTCATAAAATTCTAAACAGTTCTCCATATTGTCCAGGGGTTCACCCGACCCCATCAGCAATACATTGTCAATCGTATCACAACCAAACTCGCACATAAAAGACCATAGCTGTAAAAACATTTCCTGTGAGCTCAGATTGCGCTTTAACCCCTGTTGTCCTGAGTGGCATATCTGACACCCCATACGGCAACCAACCTGAGTCGAAATGCATGCGGAGCTACCGTAACTTTGCGGCAGATAGACAGTTTCCACAGATTCGCCATCATCCAGCAACAACAGACGTTTTTCTGTTTTGTCTGTAGGAGATATTTGTTTTTTTAGAATTGGCAATGGCGAAATATCAAAAGTTCTACTTAATTCCTGACGCAAAGACATCGGCAAAACTGAAATATTATTAATATCCGAGATTCCTTGTTGATAAATAGCCGTCAATAATTGTTTCAGCCGATAAGGGGGCAATTGATAAATTGCTAGTTTTTCTTCGACCTCTTCCACTTGCATCCCTGGCAACCTGATCATTTGCTACTCCCCTGCACAGCGCATGCGAGCTATAAAAAATCCATCTAAATCGTGGATGTGTGGAAACGTGCGCAAAAAACCATCCTCATTGAAGTAAGTCGCAAAAACGCCGTCATCGGCGCAAAAATGCTCGACTGAAAATTTACTATTTTGGGCTAGGAATTGATTAACGACATCTTCCCCTTCTTCCTGCTCCATAGAACAAGTACTGTACACCAGGGTCCCCCCAGGTTTGACAAGCATTGCGGCTTGTGAAAGTATTTTTATTTGGATACTTGCTAAGACCGCAATATCATGGGATGATTTCCGCCACCTGGCGTCTGCCTTTCGTCCCATGACTCCGGTTCCAGAACATGGGGCATCGACAAGTACTCTATCGAAGTAGCCAATCCAATCCTCTCGGGGCTTTTCCGTAGCATCGTTCTTAATTAAGTGCAGAAATTGATCAGAATAACCCAAGCGAGCCATGTTGTCACGAATTAAATCTAAACGCCCATTATCGACGTCACAAGCGTAAATACTGCCTTTGCCTTCCATGTCCGCCGCCATGCAAAAAGTTTTGCCCCCAGGAGCAGCGCACAAATCAATCACTTTATCCCCTGGATTTGCTCCAACCGCTTTAGCTACAAGAACAGAAGGCAAATCCACGATATGCATACCCCCCTGTAGAAAAGCAGTTGATTTTTCAGGTTTAAAATTTTTACCGAGATCGATAACATCGCTAAAACTATTTGTACTGCGGCAATTCCAATCCTCCGCTTCGAGGGCCGTCAGCAAAATCACAATGTTCTGTTTGGTTTTATTGCAATAGGCAAACAATCCATGTTTATTATTAAAATGTTCACAGATTAAATTAACTCTGTCTGCAGAAAACGATTGTAACCATTTAGCTACCAACCATTCTGGAAACGAATGCTTCAAAGACAGCATTGCAATCTGGCTCAAGCCGGAAAAATCAAGTATACTGCATTTTTCAGCTCGTGCTATCTTCCGCAATACACCATTGACCATACCCGAAAAACCCTTATATTTTCCCTTCTTAACTATCTCAACAGAAGCATCGACCGCACAACTAGGCTCGATACCATCCAAAAATAGTAACTGGTATGCGCCAACCCGCAATGCATCTCGAACAACAGCTGGCAATTTCGACAAATTGCCACTCTTTAAAAATTGGTTCAACACATAATCGATTGTGTTGATGCGGCGAGTAGTTCCGGCCACTAGTTCATAAAAAAGTGGGGTTTCGCGCGGATTCATTAAATTCTTTTTTTGAAACGCTGCGATGACGAGATTAGCATAGGCTCCATCATCAAAAACACGGGTTAATGCTCGAACAGCGTATGACCGTGCCCTGCCATTACGCTCGTATGCTTCAACTGCCTCATTATCTCTCAATTGCGCGATCCTCTTAAAATAACTAATCTAATCAGATTCAGTAGTGCGACAGCCATGGCCGCAACGTAAGTCAATGCAGCGGCTCCCAGCACTTTCTTTACCATCCCCAACTCGACAGAGTTGACGTAATTTCCAGAACCAAGTAAAGCCATTGCACGAGAGCTAGCATTAAATTCAACAGGTAGTGTTACAACCTGAAAAACAACTGCCAAAGAGAAGAAAATAATCCCGATATCCATTAACAAACCAAACTGAAATATGAGTCCCGCTAGAAACAATGGCATTGCCGCGTTAGATCCAAAACTCGCGACTGGCACGATCATAGATCTTATGGACAAGGGAACGTATTTATTTTTGTGCTGCATCGCATGCCCTGCTTCGTGTGCCGCAATGCCATAAGCTGCGATTGATGGAGAATCATAAACCCCGGTCGAAAGACGCAAAACCTGATCCCGGGGATCGTAGTGATCCGTCAATTCCCCGGCGACACGCTCAATGCGTACGTGCTGCAATCCTCCGGCATCGAGTATTTCCCGAGCGACAATGCTAGCCTGGCGTCCTGAGCCTGAGTAGACTTGAGAAAAACGCCGATATGTATTTTTGACTTTGAACTGCGCATACAGAGTCAACAATATAGCTGGAATTAGCAAAATAAATGTAGCATCATAAAACATTATTTTTTTCCTCCAATAAAGTAGTCTAGAGTATTTATTAAATCTTTTATTTCCAGTTTAGTATTGAAACAGGGCCCGTTCGGACGCTGATTTAACAAGCCATAAACTTGCAAAGGATAGACATCCCTGATGCCATCATACAGATCCTTTTCACAAGCGACGGCAATAACAATATCTGGCCTAATCTTCGAGATCGCCAACCTCGCCAGAGAGCCTCCCCCAACAACTCGGATATTTTGCCTCCGGCTATTAGCAAGGTCCAGCAATTCACCCATCTGGCATCTTCCACAACGCCGACAATTGTCCATCCCTCCCGTCAAACGATGGGGACAATCTGCCACTTGCAAACAATGCGGTAACAATATGAGGATATTCTCAGGCTTTTTTATCGCCCACTTGCGCGAAACTAGTTCATTGTTATGGGTAATCATTTTGCGCTGCCAAGAGTCACGATACTTTGCCGGCAATAGACTACCGAAATTAACTATCATCAGCAAATGAAAAAAACTATGATCCAGCTGATACAACTTTTTCTTACGCTTCATCAGCTACCATGCTTTTCCGTTCAAAATGCTGCCCGATTTTCAAAACATCTCCACTGACAAAAGCTGCTACTGGCAACCTCTTCTTGCCTGCAAGCTGCAAATCTAGAATATTTATAAAACCTAGCCCGCAAGCAACGGTGATGCCATCTTTATTTATTTTTACAATTTCACCAGGTAAAGCGGCGGTGACTCCGTCGAATTGAATAACTGAACTGCGGTAAATTTTTAAATTTTTTGTTTCAATCTGAGTCATTGCCCCAGGAATTGGACTCATGGCGCGAATGTGATTGTGAATCTCCTCGGCGCTCCTGGTCCAATCAATGATTTCATCGCTTCTTCCAATTTTCGGGGCATAGGATACCCCAGTTTCATCTTGCGGAATCAGTTCAAGTTTCCCTTCAACTAGATTAGAAATAACTTCTGCACACAACTCTGCCCCTAGGTTGGATAGTTTGAGACTGAGGCTTCGAACATCATCCTCTTCTGTTATTTCGATCGCCTTTTGCGCATACACCGGACCAGAGTCTAGCCCTACTTCCATCTGCATTATGGAAATCCCTGTCTTTGGATAACCTCGAAGCAGCGCAAACTGTATTGGAGCGGCACCACGTAAGTCCGGCAAAAGTGAAGCATGCACATTAATACAACCGAGCCGAGGAATTTCAAGCACCTCTTTTGTGAGCAGATTTCCATATGCGGCAACAACAATCACGTCCGGCGTCAAATCTTGCAATAGCTGAACGCACGCCTTCTCCCTGAGGCTTGCTGGCTGGTACACATCAAGGCCAAACTCTAATGCGGCTTTTTTAACTGGTGTTGGCTCAACGGCTCGTTTTCTCCCCTGCGGGCGATCCGGCTGGCTAATTACAGCAACAATCCTATAGCCATCTGTATGCAATCGCCTCAAAACGGGAACAGCAAATTCCGGAGTACCCATAAAGACACATTTAAGAACTTTATTATCCAAATCGCAACTCCTAATCATTGTACTCGATGTTTCTGGCACGATCGATAAATAAAATGCCCTCAAGGTGATCGATTTCATGTTGAATGACTCTCGCAAATAAACCGTCTGCCTTCAAAGATATTTTCTGGCTAAAACGATTAAGTGCTTCCAACTCTACCCACGCTTTTCGTTCTACTTCCCCATTAATACCAGGGACACTTAAACAACCTTCAACATCCACCAAAGATCCTCCAGACGCTAATATGTGTGGATTGATGAACTCAAAGACGCCTTCGCCGATATCAACGATAATTATGCGCCGGTCAATACCCACCTGAGGAGCCGCTAATCCAACGCCTTGCGCGACTCGCATCGTTTCCAGCATCTGGTCTAGGAGTTTTGTCGTTTCCTTGGTAACTTTTGAAACATCGCGCGCTTTTTTTCGCAATACGGGATCGCCGTCACAAACAATCTTCATCTCGCTCACCTTAACACCCCACAATTTTATAATACACTTTCAGGATTAATCTCCCAGACCATCAAAACGTTTTTGTTGCCAAGTTGAGCAACAATCTCTGCGTAGGCTTCCTCAATTATATCTAATATGTCCTTCAAATTATAAGTTGCTGGAGCCTTAACAAAAAATTGCCAGCGATGAAAGCGCTGCAACTTTGATATTGGTGAAGGGGCTGGGCCACGCAGGGTAATCATCTTGCTATTTTCCAGCAAAGCAACTTTTTTCCCAACTGACGCCGCAAAATCACGCGAAAAAGTGCATATTTTGTCTTCTTGCAGGGAAGATAGCAACACACGAACTATATTTGTATACGGCGGATATTGTAAAAATTTTCGTTTCTTAATCTCTTGATTGTAAGCATAATTATAATCATTACGTAGCAAGGCTTGCAAGGCGACATGTTGAGGAAAATACGTCTGGACGACAACCTTTCCCCCCAAACTCCCTCTGCCAGCTCGGCCTGCCACTTGCGTTAATTGTTGCAAAGATCTTTCTCCAGCTCGATAATCCGGAAAATGCAGTAATGTATCTGCATTGACAACAGCTGCAAGAGTTACATTGGGAAAGTCATGCCCTTTTATCACCATCTGTGTTCCCACAAGGATATTAGCCTTGCCTTGGGCAAAATCACCTAAAATCCTATCATAATCTCCTTTTTTTCGCGTCGTATCGTAATCCATCCGGACAATTCCAGCCTCAGGGAAAATTTTTGCTAATTCGTCGCAAACCTTTTCTGTCCCTACCCCAAAAGCTCTGATAAAAGCAGAAGAGCATGCCGGACAAAGATTAGGCACACTTCTTGTGCTACCGCAGTAGTGACAACTAAGTCGCGGAGGGTTGTTATGTAGTGTCATACTAACATCGCAATCATCACAGCGAATAACATGTCCACAAGAACGACACAGCATGAAATTTGCATAGCCCCTTCGGCCAACAAAGATAATAACTTGCGACCCATTAGTTAAGGAATCTGATATTTCCTTAACTAATTTAATTGAGAAAACACCATTATTCCCCTCCTGAAGTTCTTGACGCATATCGACAATTTCAGCAACAGGCGGCATCGAACCGTCATATCTGCGTTTAATTGCGATAAAGCGATACTCGCCACGCTCAACTTTAAAAAGGGCATCGTAGGAAGGCGTCGCCGACGCGAAAAGCAATTTAGCACCCGTCAATTCGTGCAGCTTGACTGCTACTTCAGCGACGCGATAATGCGGATTATTGTCTTGCTTATAGCTACTCTCGTGTTCTTCATCAACTATGATTAGCCCTAGATTTACAAATGGAGCAAAAATGGCGGATCGGGCACCGATTACAATACGAGCCTTGCCTTGCTTAATGATCCTCCACTGATCAATTCGCTCACCTTCCGAAAGTCCGCTGTGTAAAATGGCGATTCCCGTCTTAAATTTAGCATAGACGCGACCAATGTTTTGCGGAGTCAATGCAATTTCGGGTATGAGCAGAACGGCTTGCTTCCCTACATTAATGCAGGCTTCGATGAGCCGCAGATATACTTCAGTTTTTCCCGACCCCGTGACACCGTACAAGAAGAACGGACGCGCATTTTCCTCGACATCCTCCAGAATGGTGTTGAGTGCCAGCTCTTGCTCAAAATTTAAAGACTTGATACAGCTATTTTCCGACCATTCCTTGATTGCTGGCATGCGTATATGATCATCCAGCACCTTTTTGACAGCTCCCTTGCGAAGCAAATTATTCATGTGCATCGAATAATCAACGCAAACATCAGAAAGCTCGTCCACCGTTGCCATCCTCTCAATTTTGAGTAAATGACTAAGTACAGCTTTTTGTCCTGCGGACCGGGTCGAGTCGATTAATTGCCTTGTTTGATCAGAAGAAACCGCCAATTCTATACCCAGCAATTTTTTCTTTGCAGCAGTTTTTGATAGTACAGTCAGTGAATTAATCCCCGGTGGCATCATGGTTTTCAGGGCAGCTCCCCATCCACAATGATAGCGCTCTACAAGCCAACAAGCCAAAGCAACCCCTTCTGAGGACAGAACAAAGTCAGATTGTTCAATGCTAGATATTTCTTTCAGTTTACTCGCAGCGACATCACACTCTGCACTTATTTCCATGATGAAGCCCGAGATTAATTTACCAGCAAAGTTAACTTTAACACGAAGACCAATCTGGCAGCTGGTTAATAAAAAATCAGGGATAGCGTAAGTATATAAGCGTGAATCTATTCCAGGTTTTATAAACCCAATTTTTGCAAACATTATTACTCCAATTAAATAAAGGGAGCCAAATGGCTCCCTTTATCAAATAATCCTTTAAGCCAGACCTGCACTCTTGCGCAAAATATCTACCCGATCAATCCGTTCCCAAGGAAGATCCAGATCCAAGCGACCAAAGTGACCGTATGCGGCAGTTTGTTTATAAATTGGACGCCGCAAATCCAAATCCCGGATTATCCCCGCCGGGCGCAAATCAAAGCTTTCTCTAACAAGCTTCACAATAGCCTCATCGGAAATGACGCCAGATTCGAATGTATCGACCATGATCGAAACTGGATGCGCCACGCCAATCGCATAAGCGAGCTGAACTTCACAATGTTTAGCAATCCCAGCCGCGACAATATTTTTAGCTACGTGACGCGCCGCGTAGCTGGCAGATCTGTCTACTTTCGTCGGATCCTTGCCTGAAAAGGCGCCGCCACCGTGTCGTGCCCACCCGCCATAAGTATCCACAATAATCTTTCGTCCTGTTAATCCTGCATCTCCGTGTGGTCCACCAATAACGAAGCGGCCCGTTGGATTGATAAAGTACTCAATGTCATCACTCATTAGATCAGGAGGAATAACTGGTTTGGCAACCTTTTCAATCAAATCGTGGCGAATCTGATCCCAAAGGACTTCAGGGTGATGTTGTGCCGAGATGACAACGGTCTTAATCGCTTTTGCGATTCCATTTTCGTAATGAACCGTCACCTGAGTTTTTCCATCAGGACGCAAATAATCTATATTGCAATTTTTTCTTTCTTCTGCCAAACGTTTAGACATTTTGTGGGCCAATGTTATCGGGAGAGGCATCATTTCGGGAGTAGCATCTGTCGCATACCCGAACATCATGCCTTGGTCACCTGCCCCGATTTCATCAATCGCATTTTCAGCTTGTTCCCCGGTCTTTGACTCCAAAGCCTGATCGACTCCCATGGCGATATCACAGGACTGACGGTCAATCGAAGTTAAAACTGCACAGGATTCATGATCAAAACCATATTTTGCCCTAATATAACCAATTCCCTCCACCGTCTCCCGCACGATCCGCGGGATATCCACATAGCAATTGGTTGTTATCTCACCAAAGCAAAGCACCATACCCGTCGTGACCGAAGTCTCGCATGCCACGCGCCCCATCGGATCCTGCTCCATAATCGAATCCAAAACCGCATCTGAAATTTGATCAGCCAGCTTGTCCGGATGCCCCTCTGTCACCGATTCAGAAGTGAAAAGAAAGTCTTTTTTACTCATTTAATCCTCTCCCTATAATTTAATTGTACGCCACTGCGCTAAAAAAGTGAGCATTTAAACCACTAAAAATTTGGTTAATCAACAATCTTAATAGCCATTGTCCGCAAGATGATATCTGCGATATCATCTTTAGCCATTAAAGATGTGGCGATCATCTCTCCATCCTGCATGATGATTTTAACTTCATTATTGTCGACATCAAAGCCAGCATCACGTCGACTGACGTCATTGAGGACTATCATGTCGAGGTTTTTCTCGCGTAATTTATTCTGGGCGTTTTTTTCAAAATCATTGGTCTCAGCGGCAAAACCAACTAAAAACTGACCAACTTTTTTTTCGCCTAGACAATTTAAAATATCGACATTCTTTTTCAAAAGAATTGAAAGTTCCTCTGAACCAGCTTTTTTTATTTTATCGATAGAATATTTGGCCGGAGAAAAATCTAATACTGCCGCAGCCATCACGACAGCGTCCACTTCATCAAATCTTTGAATTAAAGCCTGATACATCTCATCCGCAGTTTCAACTTGGATTAAATCTACACTATCTGGAGATTTAATCGATACCGGGCCCGAAATCAGAGTCACTTCTGCCCCTGCTCTTGCAGCTGCACGGGCAAGCGCATAGCCCATCTTACCAGAAGAGCGATTAGTCAAATAGCGCACTGGATCAAGATAAGCCCTCGTCGGACCAGCTGTTACAATTATTTTTTTCCCCGCAAGTGGTGTGCTTGATCCACCCAATTCTCTAGAAACAACCTGTAAAAGCTGCTCTGTCGAAGGCAATCGACCCTCCCCATACGCACCGCAAGCTAAAAAACCACTTTCCGAACCGACAATGACATGTCCCCGCTCGGCAAGTAGACGAATGTTTTGCTGTACAGCAGGGCTGTTAAGCATATTAGTATTCATTGCCGGCGCTAAAATTACCTTGCTTCTCGATGCCATTAATACTGTGGAAAGCAAGTCATCCGCTAAGCCCAGTGCTATCTTACCGATAAAGTTCCCCGTCGCCGGTGCTAAAATAATCAAGTCCGGAAATTCTGCAAGTTCGATATGCTCCACTCCCGATGATATTGAGGCTTCACGAAACATCTGCGTTAGCACAGGACGTTTTGTGATGGTCTTGAAAGTAAGAGGAGCGACAAATTTGCAAGCATTTTCTGTCATGATTACCTGGACATCCGCCCCTGCTTTTGTCAGCTGACTTGCAAGGTCCACTACCTTATATGCGGCGATCCCTCCGGTAACACCCAATAATATTCTTTTGCCAGAAATATTGTTATCCAACAGGTACTTCCTCAGCATCAACGTCAGGAATTTGGTCGACAGCAGGATTTTCCACGACACCATCGCCGCTAGAGTCCGTCTCACTGCGAGCTTCTTTTTTTACAATCCTCTTTTGTGTCGTTAGAAAAACTTTATCTTCGACAATCTCCTGCAACGCAACTACCACTGCTTTGTGGCCGTGGGAGCTAACTAACGGCACCTCGCCTGACATCAACTGTCTTGCACGCTTTGAAACTCCAACGACCAAAGCGTATTTACTTGTTCCAACAAAATTTTCTCCATCAAAAATTTTATACTTCAAGAATCTCACTCTCCTTAATACCTTCACAACACCTAGTCATAATACCTAGACACACGACACTCTTCGGCCTCGATAATTGCTAATATTTTAGTCACTGAGACATCTACCTCTTGATTGACAACGACATAGTCGTAATTCCGGCCGGCGTCAATTTCTGATACGGCCGATGCAAGCCTAATCGCCATACTCTCGTCAGTCTCGGAGCCACGCATTTTTATGCGCTTTTCCAATTCCCCCAAATCAGGCGGATTTAAAAAAATGTAAACTGCATCGTCGACATTTATTTTAACCTGTTTCGCACCCTGAATGTCAATTTCAAGGATTACATGATAACCTGCTTGTAATTTATTTTCAACAAAATTCTTGGGAGTGCCATAATAATTACCATAAACATCTGCGTATTCGAGAAAAGCGTGCTCGCGGATCCTCTCCTCAAAATCATGCCGTGTCAGAAAAAAGTAGTTAACCCCCTCTTTTTCATTCGAACGAGCAGGTCGGGTCGTAGCAGAAATTGAATAGACGACATTCCCTGTCCTTTTAAGTAGTTCTTTGCAAACGGTTCCTTTGCCTACACCGGAAGGCCCCGATAAAACAAATAAAATACCCCTATTCCTATTCATCGGAAGCATCTCTGGTGCCAAGACGATGAGCAACGGTTTCCGGCTGCACTGCAGATAATACAACATGCCCGCTATCCATAACGATTACAGCCCGGGTACGGCGACCATAGGTCGCATCGACAACTGTGCCCTTATTACGGGCGCTTTGAATCACTCGTTTAATTGGAGCCGATTCAGGGCTGACAATCGCAATAATCCGATTAGCGGAAACAATATTGCCAAAGCCGATGTTGATTAATTTGATATTGCTCACGGTCCTACCTCCATCGTTTATTCAATATTTTGAGCCTGCTCACGCATTTTCTCAAGTTCTGTCTTGGCCTCCACCATAACCTTTGCTACCGAGGTATTGTTAGCTTTCGAACCAATCGTGTTCACCTCGCGATTCATTTCCTGCAAGATAAAATCCAGCTTGCGACCAATCGGTCCACTTTCTTGCAAAAGATTAATCAATTGTGAAGAATGGCTCTCAAGCCGCACAGCTTCCTCCGTGATGTCACATTTGTCTGCGAAAAGAACCAACTCCATAGCTAACCGATTCTCGTCGACAGCCAAACCATCCGGGAGTAGCTTTTTCAACTTGTTTTGCAAGCGCAGCCGGTACTCCTCAATCATTTCCGTACTAGATTCCTTTGCTAAAACAACCAAATCATTAATGCTCTTGACCCTAGAAGCGATATCCTCGATGAGTTTGATGCCTTCTTTGTGTCGCATTTTCTGCAACTCAGAGGTCGCGGCGGTAATTGCCGCACTAAGTTCTTCTTCAAAACTACTCTTATCTGCTTCGCAATTTTTAACTTTAACAACCTCTGGCAAGGTTAACAAGCGGACTAAATCCAGATTATTTTTTTGTAGCGCAAATTTTTCAGCAATTTTGTCGCAACTAGAAACGTAATCGCTCAGTAAAGATTCATTGATGTGGACTATCTTTTCCCCCTCGACTACGTTTTCCACAACAACACTTAATTCCAGCTTACCGCGATTAACCAGCATCGCAACAAGTCGGCGGGCCACATCTTCAAATTCCGCATATTCCCTTGGCATGCGAATAAATAATTCTAAATAACGATGATTTACTGCTTTAATTTCTACCGTAATTTTTCTCGAGTCACTTTCAATCATCCCGCGCCCAAAACCAGTCATGCTATAAGCCATTCTTTGCACCCTTCTATTTTTATTTATTTATCCTACAGCGCCAAGTCAGCCTCAAAAACATACGAGGCCTTTCCCCTCATAATAGCATCTCCATCATCTTGCCACAAAATTGACAGCTCGCCACCAGGCAACACTGCAGTCATTGCCCGCTCCATCTTGCCAGAAAGCACCCCTGCAACGGCGACGGCACACGCACCAGTTCCGCAGGCCAAGGTAAAGCCAGCACCCCTCTCCCAGACGATTATTTGGGCTCTGCTCCGATCCACAAGTTTAGCAAAATTTACATTTGCCCCTTCCGGGAAAAACCGATGCCGCTCAATCATTGGGGCAATTTTTGCAATCAAATCTCGATCAAGTTCGGGAAGAAAAATGACGCAGTGTGGTACACCAGTTGAAAGAATAAAGAATTCGAAAGCATAATCTTGCTCTTCAAAAAACCCTTGATTGGCTTTGCTTAAAGTAGCTATCGTCGGTATATTTTCCGCGTCAAAAATAGGCTTACCCATATTAACACTGATTAATCCATCTCTGTATTCACGCATGTCAATTACTTTAACGCCGGCTAGAGTTTCTATTCGATAGGATTTTGCCTTCTCGATGCGATCAAAAATAAAAGCAGCAACACAACGAATACCATTGCCGCACATCTCTCCCTCAGAACCATCGCTATTAAACAATCGCATCGCAAAGGCTCCTTCTGATTGGCCCTTTGAAACCAAAAGAATTCCATCCCCACCAATACCAAAATGGCGATGACATATCCTCTGAACATTTTCTTTGCTAAAGAAAACAGGATCAATCCGTGTATTGACAGCATCGTAAATGATAAAATCATTGCCGATTCCATGATACTTATAAAAATGCATTATTTTTTCTCCTGTTTTAAGATTAACTTTAATTCTAACACTGGGGGATTTTTACCGCAACAAAAGTATAGTGCCGACATTCTTTTTTTTATGAATTGACTTTTTAATTATTAAACTCCATCATGTTGATTGAATAAGCAGAGGAGCGTTACAAATGGAAAATGGAATTATATTTCTTCTCGCCTGCCAGTTACAAAAATTTGCGCCGTTTCGTATAAATCGAATCACTCAGGGCGAGAATAACACGATTGTTTTCGAATGTCGGTTAAAGAAAGAGACAGTTTTTTTAGCAATCAGCACCCAGCCGGACTTAGCCGGCATTTTTCCCATCGACAAACCACAAAAAATTAATGAATCTGCCAATGCCTTTCTTTTGCTAATGCGCAAAAAGTTGCAAGGTGGTTTCATTAATCGCATTTCACAGCTTAACATGGATAAGATAGTATGTTTTGAAGCCAGCAAGCAGACAGAGTACGGCACACGAGAGGATTTCCGACTCATCATCGAGCTAACTGGAAAAAACAGCAATATTATTCTGTTGACAGATACTAACGTTATTCTGGATTGCTTGCGCAGAATTCCGCCATCAGTAAACTCTTTTCGTACAATTTTACCAACTGCAATTTACGCGCCACCACCAGACACAAAAAAGCAAAACCCTTTCGATGCCGATTTTAATTATTACCTCGATTACTTTACAAAGAATGCCGACGATTTAAATATGATTCAAGCTATCCAAGGTAGTGTTAGTGGTATTAATCGATACATGGCAAGACGATTCCTATCAAGCGCAGGAGAAGACTCGAAATTTAATTTTTCCTCGGATCCAGATAAGCTGCAAAAAATCATCAATGCAATCCTATGGTACTTTACCAACTTGAGCAATGCTCAATGCATTTGCATCGAGAAAGACAATATTACCCTCACTTTGAGCGCTATGCCACCAACACCGCTGTGCATTATCCAATCATCGGAATGTCTCTTTGCCCTGCAAACATTTTACAAACTGCAAATGGAGCAGCGGCGCATCAACAGGCTGCAAAGCGACATATTGCGTTTCATCCAAAAAAATAAATCCAATCTAAAAGAGAAGCTAATAAAAGTTAGTGCAGGAGTTAAAAAAGACAGCGAAATCGAATTGAAACGCATCTTGGCCGAACATTTGCTGGCCTTTCCTCATCAAGCCGTTCAAGATCAATCTGTCGAAATCCCTAACCTGTATGAAGAATCACCACAGTTCTATACAATCGACGTCAACCCGGAAATCTCCCTACCCCAAAATGCACAAAAATATTATAAGCAATACAGTAAGGAAAAACGAACCAAAGAAGCTTCCGTAAAAATAATTGAAGAAATTAATGCTGAATTAGCATATCTGTCTGAAGTAGAGTATGTGTTAGAAAACGCTAGCGACCTTCACGAGCTAGAGCTACTGTATGAAGAAATATTTGGTGGTAAATCAAGCCCAACTCTATCAAAGGAAGCCAAACCAAGCCAAAGTCTCTACCGACGATACAAACTCCCAAACGGCTCCGAGGCTTTTGCCGGGAGAAATAATATTGAGAACGATTTGTTGACTTTGCGCTTGGCAGACAAAGAGCATTGGTGGTTTCATGCCAAGGATTTCCCAGGCTCCCACGTCATTTTGTTTGTCAAGGAGAATAAACTTTCCGAGGAAAATGTCAAATACGCCGCCATGATCGCCGCCTACAACAGCAAAGGGAAAAGCGGCAGTAACGTTCCTGTCGACTATACTAAACGCAAAAATGTCAAAAAACCCGCTAAAGCTAAGCCCGGCAAAGTAATATATAGTGGGCAACAAACATTTTTTGTCACCCCGGAAGCATCAATAATTAAGGAGTTAGAAATAGCTTACTCTAACTGACCTAAATCTTTGATTAATTCCCGCAGCAAAATCATCGTCTTAGCCGCTGCTGCACGACCAGCTTGCAGTACTTCGGCGTGACTAATGACCCCTTCCCCCATACCAGCCGCAGGATTAGCAATGTGTGAGATAGCCAGAATCCTGATGCCGCACTGACGAGCGACAATGACTTCAGGAACTGTCGACATGCCAACCGCGTCTGCCCCCATGGTTTTTAGCATGCGTATTTCCGCCGGCGTTTCATAATTTGGGCCTGAGAGTGCGACGTAGACCCCTTCATGCAAGGTGATTCCTTTTTGTAAAGCAATGGCCTGCATTTTTTCGCGCAAATCTTTGTCGTAGGCATTGTGCATGTCAGGAAACCTCGGACCGTCTTGTTCCTGCAAGGGACCGCGCAGCGGATTATCATGCATCAAATTCAGATGATCTGAGATCAACATCATACTTCCAGCCGAAAATTTTGAGTTTATGCCTCCCGAAGCATTGGTCAGCACCAACGTCTCTACTCCTAATCGCGCCATGACCCGTGTTAAAAATGTAACTTCCTGCATCGAATGTCCTTCATAATAGTGCAACCTTCCTGAAGCTATGATGACTGGAATACCCGAAAAATAACCTATCTTCAGCTCGCCGGCATGCCCCTGGACACCTGATTTTTTCATGTGCGGTATCTCCGCAAAAGGTATATTCCTGACTAGCTCTAATTCTTCGCTCAATCCCTCAAGCCCTGAACCCGCGACTAAAGCCATTTTTACCGACAATCCCCCAGTAGCTTCATTGATATAACTCGCTGCCTGATCAATTTTGCGGTTTTGATCTTCCCATTTCTCAATTGTCATCTTTCCGCTCCTCCTTATGATTAAACTTAGCCCTCGGGTGACTATTATTATAGACCGCTTTTAGTCTAGCTCCGGAAACATGGGTATACACTTGCGTCGTTGAAATATCAGCATGGCCTAACATCTCTTGGACTGAGCGTAAATCTGCTCCACCCTCGACCAAATGTGTTGCAAACGAGTGGCGCAATGTGTGCGGACTTATATTTTTTTCAAGTCCGGCTTCGACAGCGTATTTTTTTAGCTGATGCCAGAAAAATTGCCTAGTGATATTTTTACCCTTTGCTCCGACAAACAAAATTTCGCTATCAAACCCCTCCAACAGAATCGGTCTGAAATAATCCAGATATTTTTTAAGATACACAACCGCTTGTTTTCCCAAGGGCACAATTCTTTCCTTGTTGCCTTTCCCATGGCACCGTAAGTAAGACAACTCCAGACACAAATCCTCGACCCTTAGCCCGACTAATTCACTGACACGCAACCCGGTGCCGTACAATACTTCCAGCATGGCACGATCGCGGCAGGTCACAGCATCTAGGGCGTGTATGCTTTCGAGCAAAAGCGAAGCTTCCCCAACTGAAAGCACCGATGGTAGTTTTTGAGGTAGCTTCGGAGATTGAAGAGATGAGGTCGGCAGCTGGGTAATAACGCGATTGCGATACAAATAATTATAAAAAGATTTGATAGCAGCTAATGCCCGCGCTACCGAAGTTGATGAGTATCCTGCCGCATTTAAATACCAAATATAGCGACTAATATCGCGCCCCTCAAGCTCCAGTAAAGATTTCTGGTCAAGCTCGCTGCGATATTTGTTTAATCGTCGCAAATCTCGGGCATAAGCATCCGTCGTATTAAGACTTAATCCTCGCTCGGCGATGAGGTAGTCGATAAATTCCTGAATATAACTGTAATCCTCAGTTTTATTCATTGGACATAGCAGCTAATTTTTGCCTGACAATCGTGTAAATATATTGGGATGCAAGAATATCCTCCAGAGAATTACCACTGGCAGCGATGACAGAAATGTCAACGCGATGCGCCAGGGCCGCATCAAGAATACGCCTAGCTGCGGTTTCCGCAGGGGTCGCTCCTTTTTTGCCAACTGTCCGCGCAATAGTCCCCGTTAATACAGAGGCAGCTCCGTGCAAATGAGCCGCATCCCAGGCGACTCCCCCAGTAGCTGAAGCGATGACGACAACTTGCCCTGCTGCATCAACAAGTTGCCCCAATTCAGATCCCATATTCGGGAAAGGCCCACTGTATTTCGCTCCGCCATACTTTATACCCGCCAATAGCTGCGAAATACTTGCTATTCTTTTGATCTCGTCTGTACGGGGCTCAGCAACAACAACTACGTTAACGCCATTTGCATTGGCGAGCTCACTAGCCAACTTGCCAATGCCCCAAGGGTTAACAGCAACCGGTGGACAGCTTGAATCCAGTGCTGCGCCAAACAAGGCCAGAGGCCCTTGCTCCAACAATGCCTCCGCCGATGTCGACATGTCGATAACATCCACAATAAGGACGACATCACCGCGTAGTGCGGCTCGCATCGCACCGCTAGCATTCATGTCCATCATTATCGCCGGCTCATGAAGTTGACAGTTTTTTATATTGTGAGCTTTCATTTCCAGTCAAACTCCTCACCCAAAGCGACCTTGGCCAGATAATAAGTCAGAAGAGTTTTTCCATCTAATATTTTCTGGCCATTTATCATTTCCTCAAATTCCTCCACAGAAAAAGATCTAATACTCAGCAATTCATCATCATCCGGATTCGACAAGGCCTGTTTTAAATCAGTGGCGATATATGCATGCATTACCTCACTCGAAAAACCGGGTGAAGTATAAAATTTACCTAAATATCGCATCTGTAGAGCCTGTAGGCCTGTTTCCTCCAATAGCTCCCTCTGTGCACTTTCCAGGGGATCCTCGCCTGGCTCTAACTTGCCGGCTGGAATCTCCCACAGATTTTCTTCAACAGGCTTGCGGTATTGTTGCACCAAAGTAATCCGTCCCGCACTCCACGGCAAAACGCACGTTGCCCCCGGATGAGTTACGACTTCACGATAAGTTACATGCCCATTATCAAGCATTACTTTGTCCCGATGCAAGCTAATTATTTTCCCTGAATATATCACTTCACGTTCGATGGTGCGCTCATCCATTTGGGTTTACCTTCTCTCCGGCAAAAATTCCCGCCGCTACAGCTGCATTGAAGAAATCGGGCTCTTTAGAGTAGTCCCTGCCCATTGTAGTTATCTTTATGGGGAAATCCTTTAATAATGCCAAAGCAAAATCCACCTGCCGTAGATGCAATCTATGCTTAGCAACGGCACCACACTTTTCTAGATCCGCATAAACCTGTTGATATTTATCTCTCTCCATCGGTGGCAAAACAAGATTTACCTCGCACAGCAACAGTTTGCCTAAAACAGTTTGGGAATGATGACTAAGTCCATTATGTCTGGGACGACTATCCGAAAAACCAATCCGACAGACCGCAATCGGAATACCTTCCAAAGCCTGCACCGCGTGCATAATATCTGCCTGCTCAACACCCGTAAAACCTAGCCATGTGCCTGTTCCTACGATGCCCGGTCCCATTCCCACAACCACAACATCTGCCTGCAAAGAAACCTTAGCTAAAATCAAAGCCGAATACACGTTGACAGCTTCAACGTCGCCTCCAAAGGCATGTCCACACGAAATAACACCGTTAAGCATGCTATTTTCCTTCATGGCCGCAACAATTTTGCTAAAGCCAACAGGTAGCGCAGCTCCGTCCGTTTGGATATATACTACTCGAGCCTGAGGGCGCAAGGATTTTATTCCAGCTACAGCATAAGGAAGCTGACTGTGCAAATTTAGGGCGACGACCGGTAACCCGGCAATGCCTTCCTGCTGATTAAAAAGCTCTTGATATTCAAGCATTTCTTCACCGCAACATGTTTTTATCTGCATTGGAGTATAGCGCAATTTCATGATGTGACCAGGTCCAGAAACCTTTAATTCCGGTGCACCGAGATTGCTAACAACATAATGAAATCCCCCGGTACCCAGCCCCATTTCAACCGCAGTAGTATTCAATAAAACTTGATCACCAGGTGAAACTTCTTGTACCATGCCAGGGTAAGCGATGGCTTTGCAAGATTTACCATCGATTTCCACGGTACATTCAATTTTGTCTGCGCTTTCCTCAACGATGCTTAAAACTGCACCGACCCGCAATGATAAATTCATTTATTCGTTACCATGTGTAGGAGGACAAGACGCAGCGCAACGCGATAGAGATTTTCGAGATCGCTAATTGCTATACACTCTTCAACGCTGTGAATTTTCTGGAAAGCGGAGCCTAAATTCAGAATTTCTTTGCCTTTGGCATTAAAAATATTCGCGTCACTACCTCCGCCACTCCAAGCAGTGCAAAACTCGATATTTTCCCTGCCGCAAGCTTCCTGGAATAATTTAATAACCTCTGAGTCTTCATCCATTCTGAATGAAAAATAAGCTGTTTCCATATCCATTGAAAAACTACCATTAAATTTCTGGCATGCTTTGTTTAATTGCTCCTCGATGTGTGCTAGATTGTCCTCTAGCTCCTGCTTGCGGTGCGACCGAACCTCTCCTCGTATTTCAACCCCGGCAGGAATAATATTTGTAGCGACTCCACCGGCCACAGTGCCTACGTTACTTGTAGTATATTCAGAAATTCTTCCAATATTCATATCTGCGATAGCGTGACTGACAATCTTGATCGCGTTAATCCCTTTCTCCGGAGCAATCCCCGCATGAGCGGCCTTGCCGACAACATTGGCAACAAATTGCACATGAGTCGGGGCAGCGACAATTGCCGTACCTACAGGACCGTCAGCATCAAAGGTATATCCATAACTAGCTTGGACCTTGTTCATATCAAAATATTTGGCGCCTTTAATGCCGACCTCCTCTGCAACTGTAAACACAAACTCCAGGGCCACCTGAATATCATTCTCCCTGATGTAATCGGCAATTCCCAACATTACAGCAATGCCCACTGCATCATCCGCCCCGAGGACCGTTGACCCATCAGATCTAATCAGACCATCGCAAATGCAAGCCTTGACATTGTTGCCAGGTTTGACTCGATCCATGTGTGCAATCATAACTATGCTATCAGCCAGCAGATTGCCGGGTGAACGAGCGTAGATATTTCCTGCATTTCCTCCAATTTTGCTTCCCGTGTCATCTTCGTCACACTGCCAACCTGCAGCGCGCAGACGTTGGATAATATAATCCGCCATAGCTCTTTCCGCAAAGGATTCCGAGTCAATGGCCACTAATTCCATAAAAGTATCGACTATTTCCATCGTCCTTACTCCCAAACTCCTCACCGTCCTAACTGATCAATTTTTCTTAACAAAGCATTTTTTTCGATGATTACCGTAATCGAACTTTTTTCAGCAATTACGTGAATGACGAATAAAACAAGTACATAAATCGACAAAGAAAGAGTAGAAAGGCACCATAATGATGTCAAACCTAAGCACAGCCCTAAGGCATTAGCCCCCGCATCCCCCATCATTGCACGTGCCTTCACATCGAGGGGATAATAAACCAGTAGAGCAATTGTAATCGGGAAAATATAGCTCAATACCTCCCATGAGAAGGACGCTAAAAGAAAAATTAGCGCCAAAAAAAAGAAAAAGGACTTGCCAGCGCGTCCGGGTCTTAAGTCAAAAATATTGATAACATTAATTGATAGAGCAACGGCAACTGAACCTAGCATGAAATCAAGAATACTATGGGTGAAAAGTGCTGCAACATAGACAGCAATGATTAAACCTCCTGCAGCTTTGAGCCCACCAGTCGTGAGCCGACCTTCTTTTAATAAAGCCCGCAAATGCCCTTTTAAACCTGAGTCATGACGATTGCCAGCAATATCATCTAATAAACCTAATAAAGTACAAAGCAAAACACAGGCCATCCACGTTAGCCACATTGTTCGGTTTTGCATTTGATAGATTGAGAGAACTGCTTGAACCGGCAGCGCAGCAAAAACAAAAATTATTCCGGCCGATATCGGAACAATTTCCTGACGGTAATTGGGTCGTTGCAAATAAGGGCATGCTGACAGCATCGGATATAAAAAATATCTGGCCAAAATGGCACAGAAAATTGCAGCTCCACTTCCCAAAAAAAACAATAAATAAGGATTGCTATCCATCGTATCTTCTCACCGCCTTTTGGCCAATGCCCTTCGAATATGAACGTATTGACGCCAGCGATGCAAAAACCCCTTTAAATTCCTACCCGACTCCCGATGTTTCATTTGCAGAGGTATTTCAACAACACTAAATCCTTCCCGCAAAGCATCGATAGTCATGGCCACTTCAGCTCCGTATCCCTCTTCGATGGGACCAATTTTTTCAATCACTTCTTGGCGCAAGACTCTTTGCCCTGAAATTGGAGAGTTAAACGATACACCCGTCCTATCCAAAATTCCGTCCCGTGCTAAACGCTTGACAAAACCAAAGCCGCCTTTAATTTTGGCAGGGGGAAAGCCCGCAATCGCCATATCAGCATTGCCGCTCCGAACAGAGTCGATTAGCTCTGCCACCTGACCAGCACATTCCCCCAGATCTGCGTCTAGAAAAGCTACTATCTTGAAACCATCAATTTTTCCGAGACCATAATTTAGTGCTCCACCTTTTCCTAAATTTGATGGTGTTTGCATCACTTTTGCACCAGCTTCCTGCGCGCAACGGGCTGTATCGTCTGTCGATCCATCATCGATAACATAAACATCGACAAAAGGACAAGCTTTTACGACAGCTTGAACTGTAGACGCTATTAAATCCGACTCATTGTAAGCCGGCATTAATACAATTATTTCACTCATTCAGTAATCCAACTATCCATCACAGGCATCAAGGCTGAGGAGCCTCCCTTGAGCCCATAGTTGCCCTCCTCGCCACTCAAGATTGCAACCATCGAGATTAATCCAACTACTGAATCAATGTTGTCGACAGTCGAAATCCCCTTTTTTCGATAATCTTTGATGTATGACAATGGCACTAGGTACTCTTCAACACCTACTACACTAATCCCTCGCAAGCGCAAAATTTCAATTATTGGTATGTCTACACCTGCCAGATTATTGACATCGGCGCTGGCACCCCCAACTAAAATAACCCCCTTGGGAGGCGTCTGCAATCTTCCACTATACGAGACCGCTCCATCAGCTTGTAACTGTTCCAACAAAGCCAGGCCCCGTGAGTTTTCAGCTTCACCAAGCATTGAGAAAACTATCTCAATAATTTGAGCAGCGTCCTCTTCTGGATCCTCTTTCCAGTCGATATTAAACGCATCAATATATTTGTCTGATTGATTCTGTAGGATTTGCAGAAAATTTTCTTTAAAGGTTATCACCATCTCCGAGCTGCCCCCAGCTAACACAATCGTTGAAGCGAGTTCATTGAGATCGACATCGGTATTTGTTCGAATTATAAGATAATTCTTGTCGACGAGTTTCTCCTTTATAATGCCTGGAAGCAGCGTGCGCATAAATTTTTCATCCGAGATATTTTTGCTGTCAAGCTGGGATAAATGTGCCTGCAAGGCGTCGTTATCATCTTTTAATTTTTCAAAATCGCTGCGGAGGCTTTCTACTAGTTCCTGCTGCTTCTCCAAAACGCTCTGCCCGTTAAGCAAAGACATGCCCATCAATATTCCTAAAGCAAGGGCTAAAAACACAGCTACTAAAGAAGCAACATGATATCTAACATCGATGATCATTCTCAAAATCTCCTAAATTCCTAAAATAACCTGTATCTTAATCAATAATAAGCTTAGCATTGGCATAAAAACAGGGGACAACGCGATAACCAAGGCCAAAGGTATAAAAGCGGCAAAAAATAATGCGACGAAATAACGTTTTTTAAAACGCATTTTTTGTAATTCGGCTACCCCTCTGGCATCGACAAGAATAGATCCGACTTTAAGGCGAACTAAAAATGTACTCGCCATCCCTTTCCGGCCCTTCTCCAAAAAATCAATCATGTTTGAGTGTGTTCCAACGGCGACAATTAATTTCGCCTGATATTCATATGCCATCAACATCGCTATATCTTCGCTCGTTCCAGCAGAAGCAAAAATTTTTGCACTTAGCCCCTGTTGCTGAACCCTTTCCAGTCCAGGTGCTATTCCATTGCGGTAAGCATGAACGACCAGCTCGGCCCCGCAACACAATGCGGCATCTGAGACGCTATCCATATCCCCAATAATAACATCAGGAACAAAACCCATCTCCAGCAAAGCGTCGGCTCCACCATCGACACCGATAAGTACTGGCCGTTGTTCTTTGATATAGGAACTGATGGCCTGCAGATCTTCTTTATAGTACTTCCCTCGAACAACAATTAACGCGTGCTTGTCATTAAAAACAGTCTCCATCTCCGGCATCAATAAATCATCAGTAATTAAACCGATTTCATTTCGCGCAAATTCCAGTGTATTTACGACAAATCGATCCAATTCCTCTGCGACGTTGTCTTTTGCTTGTAGCATTTGAAGCTTCAACGACTCCGCATTTTGGGGTTGTCCATTGACCAAAACTTTATCGTTCTGCAATATTTCCCCAGTTGTTTCATTGATCGAAATAACCGCGCCTTCAACAAGCTTGTCAAAAAGCTCCGCACCACAATTATCGATTAAAAAAATGCCATTCTCCACCATGTGCAAAGGGCCATGATTCGGATATTTGCCACTAATCGATGGCGCTGCGTTTAAAACACATTTAATTCGACAGGAAACTAAAGCCTTGGCTGATACCTCATCAATGTCATCGTGATCGATAACTGCGATTTCAGATGGCTTGATTATCTTTGTTAACTCTTTGGTACGCTTGTTAATTCGGGCAATCCCGTTAATCAAAATATCACCTTTCACTGTACAATGCCGAGAAAACCTCTTTCTCCGACATCGCACGATAAATAGAATAAATAAAAGCGACATTAGTCTGACCGTTGTCCACAATTGGAGTGCTGCCAATTCGGTTTGTAATTGCATAGCGCATCGAGCGCTCGATACTCGCCACTGATTTTGAGTTAGCTCTCGACAATTCATGATAGATATATTTTCCAAGTCCGCTAGCCGATCGTGGCGAAAAATCCAGCAATATTTTTACCCCATCAACACAATAGCGAAAACCCTGCAAATGTGAATCTAATCCGAGAGAAATTAGATATGCTTCAATCGTTTCTGTTTTCCTGTCCGCAACGAAAACGTCGCCTTTAATCAGTTGTTGCATCCGATGGACAAGATTATTCATACCCAAAGGTTTGGCCATAAAACAATCCGCTCCCAATTCAAGTGCTCGTCGAGCGACATTCTCCTGACTAAAAGCGGTTAACATTATAATTACTGGTTTTTTTGATGACAAACTTTTTTGGAACACTTTCAATAAATTTAAACCGTCCAAGAAAGGCACAGCATTGTCCAGCACAATAATGTCCGGAGAAAGGTTAGGGCATTCCCGTGCAGCCTCGAGCCCGTTGTGAAAAACGCCCACTAGCTTAAACTCGGAATAAAATGCCACGTATTCCTGAAACATCTTGCAAAAAGCAATGTTCCCGTCCACTAAAATAAGACGTTTATGATCGCCCAACACATTACCCCTTTCGGTTATCAACCACGGGATCGAAGCCAAGGAGGTATCTCAAATTCGCCAGTATTTTGATTTGGTAGTGTATCTGGTTTCACAGGTTCGTCAATTTCTCTTACTTTGCGCGAAGGTCGGTCAAATCCAGTCGCAATGATTGTTATTCGTGTCTCATTTTCCAAGGAGTCTTCTATCGTCGCACCAAAAATAATCTCTGCCCCTTCAGAAGCAACTTCAGTTATATAACGCGATGCTTCCATTATCTGTTCTAAGACTAAATCCGGTCCGCCAGTGACATTGAATAGTACACCCTTAGCTCCTTCGATGGAGACTTCTAATAAGGGACTTTCAACGGCAGCTTTGGCAGCATCAACCACTCTGTTTTCACCACGCCCGATGCCAATTCCCATCAAGGCCGAACCAGAATTTTCCATGATTCGTTTCACATCAGCGAAATCCAGGTTTATTAATCCTGGCTTCAGAATGGTATCCAAAATACCTTGCACACACTGACGCAGGACATCGTCAGCCACGCGAAAGGCTTCTAAGAGAGTTGTTCCCCGCTCAAGCACCTGCAACAAACGATCGTTAGGGATCACAACCAAAGCATCGACATTAGCTTTAAGCAGTTTAATCCCCTCTTCAGCTTGCCGCATCCGCTTTGGTCCCTCTAGCGCTGAAAAGGGTTTTGTCACAACACCAACAGTCAAAATACCTGCATTTTTTGCCATTTGCGCGATGACTGGGGCTGCACCTGTTCCCGTTCCGCCCCCCATCCCTGCAGTCACAAAAATCATGTCGCATCCATTAATCACCGTCTCAATATGGTCCTTGCTCTCGTCGGCAGCGCGACGCCCTATTTCTGGATCTGCACCGGCTCCTCTCCCCTTAGTCAATTTCTCGCCTATTTGGATGCGATGCTCTGCGGAAGAGCGCGACAAAACTTGCGCATCCGTGTTGACAGAAATAAAATCCGCTCCCTTTAAATTGGCACCTATCATCCGCTCAATAGCATTATTTCCACCACCGCCAACACCAATTACTCTTATTATTGCTGGCTGGGCAATCCCATTTTCATCAAACGTTATGGGCATAGTGCACCCCCTTATATATTTTTATGTGATTCGGAATTAAAAACCCTAATTTTCTTGCCCAACACATACCTTCTGATTATTGCTGCATTCTGAAACAAGCGCACTCCAAATGCGACCACTGCTGCTAAATACAAATCAACCCCGAGCCGATCCCCCATAAATGCCAACAATGCAGCTAGAAGCGCATTTCCGAAAAACCCGGAAATAAAAATCTTAGTGTCAAAATTATTCTCATACGCTGACCGCCATCCACCAAAGACAGAATCCAAAGCAGCAAGTATCGCTATCGATAGATACTTAGCGTAGAAAAAAGGAACCGTGATCCCGGAAAGCAAGCCGATGACGACACCTAGAACTAGTCCTGCTAAAGGAATCCACATTAATTAACATCCCCCTTCGGAGCAGTAGTATGCTTGTACTCAAAGCTACCCTTAAAGGCAGGAATAAGAATCTTTTGACTCTTTTTTATTTCGACCATTATACCCCAATACTGCAAAGTTTCAACAATGCCGCCAGGCATCTTTAATCCGTTTGTTAACGTTTCCCCATCTCCAGTTGCTTTAATAATGTAGGGAGGTGCTAGTCGCACCCGGTTTACAAGAATCGTCGGACCGGCGCATCTTATCTCGCTCATGGCCGTGATGCGCTGCTCATTCACGCTAATGCACTCTGCGCCAGAAGCCTTTAACTCATTCACTACTTTTAGCAGATCCGTGTCGTGAATTAAATATGCGTTTGGGTCATCGCCACTTTGGACTGGGCGGTTACTATCACGCATAGTGATAATAATTCCTTCCCCCTCTGCCGGTATAATCCCAGCAGCAATCCTTGTGACAACCATCTCCTCTTGCAAAATCACGTCCGCGCCAGTCGTCTCGTCTTCCACTAGTTTTTTAAGCTTTGCTAACTCGTCTTCCAGAGATTTTCGGGATTCCTCCGACTGCTTGAGCGAAGTTACTAAATCTTCTTCTCTTTGGTTGACAACCTGGTTCTCAAATAAGACTTGTGTTCTAAATTGCACAGCCAATACTACTCCCAAAAACATACACACAAATGCAATGGACAACTGCCAACGTCGGCTATGCTGCAATCTTAATCCCCACTCTCCAATGTTTTAATTATCGGATTATCTCCGTATCTGATATCAATGTACTCGACATTTCCGTAATCCTCGGCAATGGCAGGGAGTTTTTCAAAAACTTTCAGTTTAACCTGAAAATTCTCGGCATCGTCACCCCAAAGTACTTTTACTCCATTCACAGTATACATTACAACATCACCATTTATGTATGAGACTTCTGATATGTTTTTCAGTGTAGTAGCTGGCATTTTTTTCAATAAAGAAAATAAAAAGAATGCATCCCCCTCACTGATACCCTTACCCAATTCAACTTCGCCATACATTTCGTCAACAAGGCATGGCAGATCATATTCTTTTGCATCCTGTGCCTTGTCGAATATTATACCATCTGTATCGATAAGAAAAAAATTTCCTCCATAATTTAGCAAAAATTGGCCTGCTCGCTCTTCGACACGGATTGAGACGCGATCAGGTAAATTTCGCTGCACTTCAACCTCGCGAATCCGCAGCATTTCCTCAACATCCCGATTGATCCGCTTTTCGTTGATAAAAAAGATATTCATGCCCAATTCAATTTCGACTTCCTTAAGGAAATACTCTTCATCATAGCTATGAAGCCCTTCAACAGTAATTGAACGCAAATTAAAAACTTCACGCTCAACAACGAAATACCAAGCAATAAAAACTATACTTACTGCGATGAAGAGAAAAAATATGAATTTGAACCGAATTTTAAGATATTTGTTTTTTTTCTTTTTCATAGCAACTAATTACATTGATGATTCTTGTAATTGTTCACAAATTTTCCACACATCTCCTGCGCCCATTGTGACGACAAGATCTCCATCACAAACAAAATCTTTGATTTTGTCGACTGCAACGTTGAAGCTTTCAACGAAGTCAGCCTTCGCTCGTTGATTTACTCCCATGGCATCCAAAATCATCCTACCACTCACTCCAGCAATAGGAGTTTCACCAGCCGCATAGATATCCATGATAATAACATAATCGGCGTGTCCAAAGGATTCAGCAAAATCTTTGAAAAGAAATTGCGTCCTGCTATACCGATGCGGCTGAAAAACAGCAATTATCCTTCCTTGGGAATAATTTCTAGCCGCTTGTAAGGTCATCTCAATTTCCTTTGGGTGGTGAGCATAATCATCAATCAACTCGATTCCACGGTAGTACCCCATTTTATGAAACCGTCTTTTCGCCCCTTTAAACGTTGCCAGTACTTTGGCTGCCGGCCCCTGGTCAATTCCTAGCTCATGTAACAAGGCCATGACACCGACAGCATTCAAAGCATTATGAATACCTGGAACAGTTAGCTGACATGCAATTAGTTTTTCTCCATTCCTCCAGATTGAAAAAGACGAACCACAGCCCATGGGAAGGTAGTCTTTTAGGACATAGTCGTTTTCCGGACCTGTGCCGTATTTCACGACATTTTTTTTCACTGAATCGATCACTTTTAGATTATTTGCGTCGTCACCACAAAAAACTGCAACGCCATTTTCAGGAATCCAGTTGACAAAAGAGGTAAACGTGTCAAGAATATTTTGCAGGCTTCCAAAATAATCCAAATGGTCCTCGTCAATATTAGTGACAATGACACCAAATGGCCTCAGGTTAACTAAAGATCCGTCGCTTTCATCCGCTTCGACGACAACATATTCTCCTCGGCCGTGCGCTGCGTTGCCCTTAAGCTCGTCAATCTCCCCGCCAATCACGACAGTGGGATCTAAATGCATGCCGAGCATTACATGCGCCAGCATCGAGGTCGTAGTTGTCTTTCCATGAGCACCCGCGATAGCAATGCCTTTGCCAGAGGAAACTATCTTTGCCAGCATTTCAGAGCGGTGCAAAACAGGGATGCCTAAAAGCTTAGCCTTTTGTAACTCAACATTGTCGGCTTTTATCGCCGATGAATATATTACATAGTCAGTATCGTCGGGCAGGTTATCCGCCTGATGTTGATCACTAATCACTGCTCCAAGGCTGGAAAGCTTTTTTGTCCTCGATGACCCTGAAGGATCAGAGCCGCTCACCTGATAACCTCGCTGGACCATAACAGTCGCTATTCCACTCATGCCAATTCCGTTGACGCCAATAAAATGCAGTCTTTCACTCAAATCTTCCACCCACTTTGTGAATTTTAATTAACTCTGCAGCAATAATTGCGGCAGAGTGGCAGTTTGCCAATTTTTTTGCCTGCTCAGCCATTCTTTCGAGTTCGGCTGCGTCCGATATTAATTTCTCAACATAGCTAACAAACTCAGCTCCACCAACAAAACACTGCTCCTCAAAAACTACTGCAGCCCCAGCATCGGCCGCCGACTGTGCGTTGATTAATTGATGGTTTTCCGCTGCCCCCGGAAAAGGAATTAAAATTGATGGTTTACCCAAAGCGCATAATTCGCCTATAGTTGTCGCCCCTGCCCGACATATTACTAGATCAGCGGCACTCATGTATTGATCAACGTTATCAGCATACGCGATTACCTTTACATTTGCATCTATGCCGTGGTGAATATTGTGAGCTTTCATTTCTTCTAATACACCAGCGTAATTGTTTTTTCCTGTAATCAAGATAATTTTATTATTTCCCCTTGCCCAGTGGCCTAAAAACTGACCTAGGGTATTAAGAAAACTCGCCCCCCGGCTCCCTCCAGTGATGAGAATGATAGAATCAGCGGGAGAAAAAGCCAGATTTTCTCGGGCTTGCTTTTTTAAACTGCTAAAAAAAGAATCTCTAATGGGCAGGCCAGTTAAAATAATAGGCCGATTAGTTTTAAATTTTTTCATCGAAGAAGAGAAAGAGACAAATGTTTTCGAAGCAAACTTCGCAAGAAAAAGATTTGCTTTCCCTGGAAGTGCATTCTGTTCGTGCAGGCAAAACGGCACCCGCAATATCGTGGCTGCTATACAAGCCGGAAAGCAAGCATACCCGCCACTGGCAAAAATAACATCTGGCTTTAAGCTGCGAATTTTAATAACACTCACAAAAATTGCTCTGGCATATAAGATGGCTAAGCTAAAAAGTTGCCATGGCTTTCCGCGTGCCATCCCCAAAATTGTTAATCCAAAAAAATCCAAATCATTTTTTCGCGCGACATCCTCTTCCATACCGTTTTTTTTCCCGAAATAAGTCACCTCGATACGTTCGTTCTTTTTTAACTCGTTATAGACCGCTATTAAAGGATAAATATGTCCGCCTGTCCCGCCGCCAGTCAAAATTAACCGCATCTTATTCCATCCCCTTTTTTCTCGGTCTTGAAACACTCGCCAGCATCCCGATACAGACTGATGAGACGAGAAAAGACGAACCTCCGTATGAAATAAAAGGCAAAGTAACTCCAGTAATCGGCAAAATACCTACCACCATGCCCATATTTAAAAAGGCTTGCAACCCTAGCATCGAGGTCATTCCTGTCGCAACCAATCTGCCTGCAATATCGTCTGCGTTATTCGCAATAATGAATCCCCGACTAATTATCGTTATAAATAGAATTACGACAACTATTATTCCTATGAAACCCAATTCTTCCCCAATTACTGCAAAAATAAAATCTGTATGTTGCTCCGGTAGCCAGAAAAATTTTTGTTTACTTGCCCCTAAACCAGCCCCAAACCATCCTCCCGATCCGATGGCGTAGTAAGATTGAATAATTTGATAACCTTTCCCTAACGGGTCGTCCCAAGGATTGACAAAAGAGAGAATCCGGTCTAATTGATAATCGGTACTCATAATCTTAAAAATCACCCCTGTCAGACCAACACAGGACAATCCCAGAAGCTGAATTACATGCATACCAGCTGTGAAAAATAAAATCATGGCAATAGCTGATAAAAGAACCGTTGTTCCTAGGTCTGGCTCAAGAATTACCAGTAATAAAATAATGCCGCACGGGAAAAGACCCGGTAACACTTTGCCGGTAAAGTCTAAAAAAACATCCTTTGTTCTGCTAAAATAATCAGCTATCCAAAAAATCATCGCCAGTTTAGCCAGCTCCGAAGGCTGAAACCTGAACCCCCCCAAGCTTAGCCACCTCATTGAACCAGAAACCTTAATCCCGATTCCAGGGATCAAAACAAGAATTAATAAAATAATAACAACTACAATCGCAACGAAGGATAATTTAGTGAACAAATGATAATCCATAAAATAACACGCTAAAAAAATACCGGCGCCCAGCCCAGCCCACCGTAACTGCTTAAACAAGTAAAAGGTACTTACTCCGTCATGTTCAATTGTCGAAGTAACCGAACTTGCACTATACACCATTACCAAGCCAATTATTGCTAGCATGACTGTCGCTAACACAATATAAATATCACTATGCCGCCGTCTATATATTTTCATCACTAATCAATTTCCGGGCGCAAAAAGTAAAAGCTTCTCCTCTTTCTTCAAAATTTTTATACATATCAAAACTTGCACAGGCCGGAGAAAGTAGGACAATTCCGCCCTCTCTCGCATGCTGATAAGCACTAGAGACAGCATCAGACATATTTGATGCAAACGCAAAATCGAAAAAAGCAACTCTTTTCAATGCTTGACTGATAAGATCCGCATCTTCCCCAATTAAAATTACAAATTCCACGCTTTTGCTGATTTTTTCAGCAAATTCTCCATATGAAGCTCCCTTGCCTCGGCCGCCAGCTATTAACACAATTGGACAATGAAAAGCATCCAATGCCTTGCAAGAAGCATCGACATTGGTCCCCTTGGAATCGTTAACAAAACGTATATTCCGCACGACCCCGACTTCTTCGAGTCGATGTGGCACACCTGGGAATTTCTTTAGAACCTTTGCCATCGTAGTTATATCGATGCCATAGGCTAAGCAGCATCCAATCGCGATTAAAGAATTTTCCACATTATGCATTCCCGGAATTTTTATCTCGGAGAGATTGATGACAAACTGCCCGACATTATCGAAGTTGACATAGATCGCCCCATCTTTCAAAAAAACACCGCTATTTTCGAGATTTTTTCTGCTGATTCCAATAACTTTCCCTCGACACTGTTCCCGTAAAGGAGCTACAAACTCATCATCCTCATTGATAATCGCAAAATCGTCCTGCCCTTGATTACGCAAAATCCGGGCCTTGGCCTCAATATAGCTCTTCATATCACCGTGTCGATCGAGATGGTCTGGGGTAATGTTAATAATTGCTGCAACTTTAACTCGTAACAATTCTGTGGTTTCTAACTGAAAGCTAGAAAGTTCAGTAACAAAAACAGCATCGTTGCCGGCTTTTTCAATAACCGAGATGAGCGGAAGCCCAATATTTCCCACAGCATAGGCTTCATAGCCGGCTTGCACGAATATATCCTTTACTAAGGCTGTCGTAGTTGTTTTGCCATTTGTGCCAGTTATTCCTACAATGTTCAACTCACCACCCAATCGATAAGCCAGTTCAATCTCACCTATTATCGGAATATTCGCAGTTCGGAGTCTGTTAAAAACAGGCAGGTGTGGAGAAATTCCCGGACTCAAGATTACGTAATCAAGCGCATCCGGTGAATTGTCAAGATTATCGTTAAAGCGAAACTCATGACCGCGTACATGGTACTCCGATAAGCTGCCTTCAGTGAAAGATTCTAGGCCGCGAGAATCACTAAGCACTAACTGGCAGCTTAAATTATCCAGCACACGAGCACAAGCCAGGCCAGATTTACCCAGGCCCACAATCCATACTTTCTTATTAATCAAAGTTTTTGCAAAATCCATTTAGTCCTCTCCTCATAAAAAATAAACGAATACACCTGCAGCGCTAAGACCTACTGACAATATCCAAAATCGGATGACTACCTTGGTTTCTGGCCAACCGATCAATTCAAAGTGGTGGTGTAAAGGGCTCATTTTAAAAATACGCTTGCCGTTACTATACTTAAAGTACGACACTTGTAAAATAACCGATAGAGCTTCGAGGACAAACACCCCTCCAGTGAAAAACAGAAAAAACTCGGTACCAGATAAGCATGCGATCCCTGCAAGCAAACCTCCTAGTGCAAGTGAACCTGTATCCCCCATAAATATTTGAGCTGGGTAGAAGTTGTACCAAATGAAGCCGACACAAGCAGCCACTGCAGCCACTGCCGTCAGAGCAAAATACGGCATCCATAAAGCTAACAAGATCGGAACCATTGCAATAAAAGCTATTCCACTCAACCCAGCTGCCAAACCATCAAGGCCATCTGTAAGATTAACAGCATTGGTCGTCGCCAGCATCGTCAAAATAATTAAGGGAATAATCCAAAATCCCAAATCAAAAGAACCGTCAACAAAAGGCAGGAAAATTCCGCGACCGGTCTCCGCAACAAAAAAAACATAGAAGGAAAAAAAAGTGGCGACAATAATTTGCAGCACGAGCTTTTGCCAAGCCCGCAATCCTAAAGAATGCCGGCGCCAAGTTTTCATTAAATCGTCTAAGAATCCTATTCCGCCATAGCAAACAAAGATAACCATTAGGAAGAGAACATCTTGATCCTTCCACGCCAATGGAATTGTGCCTACCAAAACTGAAAAAATAATCAAGACTCCACCCATCGTCGGGGTGCCAGCCTTAATTTGATGACTTTCAGGACCTTCCTCTCTGATATTCTGCCCTAGCTTGATTCTCTGTAGCAATCGAATCAAAAATGGGCCCAAGGCCAAACTGAGGAACATCGCTATAATCACTGCGTACATTAGACTGATAGGAATATTCATTCTCCACAATTCTCCTCTATAATCGCATTGGCAATTCTATCTAGGCCAATACTCCGTGATGCTTTTGCCAATATTAGCCAATCGCTGTCGATTAAGGGTGGCACCTCTGTCACCCCTTGGTCAACACTATCGAAATGATAGGCAACGATGGTTCCCGTTGCTAAAATTTCTTCATGCGTGAAACGACTAAGCGATCCGACGGTAATGAGCAAATCAATTTTGCTTGCAATGATCCATTGCGCCACCGTGCGGTGCAGCTCTTCAGCGTAATCACCTAGTTCGAGCATGTCACCGAATACAAACATCTTTTTTTTCGCTTTAGCTGATGCAATCGTCGACAATGCCATTTCCACAGCAGCAGGGCTGGCGTTATAGGTATCGTTGACGATACTGTTGCCTCGCGCTAATTTCGTGAGTTTAAAGCGCATCGCCTCGGGCTGGAAACTTTTCAACGACTCAACCATCCCAGGTAAAGGAAATCCTAAACTCCATCCACACGCAATAGCAGCCGCAGCATTTTGTAAATGCTGAACTCCCCCCGTTCTTAGCTCCAAAAGCGCAGTCTCACCATTATTCATAGAAATTTTACCAAGCGTTCGATCGACTTCACTTTCCAAAAGGCTAAAGCGGATGTCGCTGCCTTCTTTTGCACCAAAAGTGACAATACGACCTGCAAAATCTTCCCTCAAGTTTTCAAACCAAGGATCGTCAAAAGGCAACACTGCCGTCCCCTCGGGTGACATCGCATCAATAAGTTCTCGCTTGGCAAGCATTATGTTTCTTTGATTTTTCAGCAATTCGATGTGGGAGAACCCAATATTTGTTATTACTCCAATATCAGGCTCCACCAGCCGTGACAAATCGGCGATTTGCCCTCGACCTCTCATTCCCATTTCAATGACTGCATAATTTGTTTCTGTGCCAATTTTCGCTAAAGTTAGGGGAACCCCAAGTTCATTATTAAAATTTTTGTCATTTTTGATTACTGAGCCAGCGCTACCCAACACCAATGAAACCATGTCCCGCGTGCTCGTTTTCCCTGCACTACCCGTAATGCCCACCATCTTTACCGAAAACATCCGGCGATACGAGCGAGCAAAATTTTGCAAGGCCACCAAAACATCGCCGACGCGAATGTGAGCGATATCAACTGTTTTTAAAAAGCCGGATGCTCGCTCCGGGTCGTCATAGACAACACATTTTGCCCCTTTCGCTATCGCATCCCCTATATATAAATGACCGTCATTAATACCTGAACGCAAAGCAAAAAAAATATCACCCGGAACTACTAACCGGCTATCTATTTTGATGTTGTGGCATTGTACTTCACATCCATAGTGCTGTCCCACCGCAAAATCGGCGACAGCTTTACTACTTAAGGCAATCATCGGCTAGCACCATATTGCTGCAATGCTTGGATCGCCTCTTCTCGATCATCAAAATGACTCTTTTGCCCTCCAATAATCTGATAATTCTCATGACCCTTACCTGCAATTAAAACAGTATCGCCTTCTCTCGCACATGCAATGGCTTCCATAATAGCCAGTTGGCGATTGACAGTTATTGTTGTTTTTTTCCTGCCTTCAGAATCGATACCTGCCACTACTTCATCGATGATAGTCTGTGGATCTTCTGACCGCGGATTATCCGATGTAACGATGATACGGTCAGCATAATTAGCGGCGATAGCTCCCATAATCGGCCTCTTGGTTTTATCCCGATCCCCACCACAACCAAAAACTACGATAATGCTTCTCTTGGTAAACTCTTTTGCGGTTTGCAAGATGTTTTCCAAGCCATCCGGTGTATGCGCATAGTCCACGAAAACAGCAAAATCGCGACTTCCCGGCACTCGTTCAAAGCGACCTGGCACGCCACGCATCTCATTAATCCTCTCCGCTAAAAGATCAGGGTCGATTCCCAAACTGATAGCTGTGGAAAAGGCAGCTAAAATATTATAGACCCCAAATTTACCGGAAAATTTGCTCATAATCGCATAGCTTTTCCCTTCATGACTTATCGAAAATGATAAACCATCCAGCGACGAAGTGATGCCAAGCGCCCGATAATCTGCTTCAGCAAAAATCCCATACGATTTAACGTGTGTATTTCTCTCCGAAAGCATGGTTTTGCTATAGGGACAATCGGCATTTATAACCGCACAGCCCTCTGGCAAAAGATATTCAGAAAACAATCTTTGCTTGGCTCTTGAATAAGCTTCCATATCACCGTGATAATCCAAATGATCTTGGGTTAAATTTGTAAAAACTGCGGCGGCAAAGCTGCATCCATTGACACGACCTTGGTCCAGCGCATGAGACGACACTTCCATGATTGCAAAGCCATGGCCAGCTTTTTCCATTTCGTACAATAGCCGTTGCACTTCAAGAATCCCTGGCGTCGTGTTAGTGACTGGCAGGTGTTGATCTCCAACAATGTTTTCAATGGTACCGATCAACCCGGCGCCGCCATTGATCTTTCCAATTAGATGCCGCAGAATTATCGACGTTGAAGTTTTCCCATTAGTCCCCGTTATTCCGACTAATTTGATTTTAGAAGCAGGATTGCCATAAAAATTTATTGCACTTTCTGCCAAAAAATGATTCCCATTTTTAACCAAATGGAAAGGAACGCTTGGAGAAAAAATATTTTTAGCACTTAAGTCGTCGGAAACAATCAGAACAGCACCGCGATTAATCGCATCTTGGATATATTGATTCCCATCTCGTTGATGGCCCTTAACAGCAATAAAAACATCTCCCGGCATAACTTTGCGCGAATCATCAGCCAGCCCTTTTACTTCGATGTTGCTATTAAAACCATGAACATGCATATCTGCGATAAGCTCCGAGAAAAGCATCCCAATCACCCTCAATCTACAATCATTCAGTCGAAAAAGTTAACCAAACCGCTGAGCCCGGATCGATTCCACTGCCCCCGGGCGGGTCTTGAGACACGCAAATACCTGTGCCGCTAGCCATTGGTTTTAATCCCAGCTCACTTAAAATAATCAAAGCTTTTCGCTTTGAATAGCCTTCTAAGTAAGGCATCATTACTCGGTTCTTGCTGGTTTTTCCGGCAATTAAAGTCACTTTTTCCCCCGCATTAATTATTCCGCCCGGTTGCGGCAAAGTCTGAGTAATTAGCTCTCCACCACCATGCAACTGATAATCAGCCCCAACGCCTGCTAATACTTCCATAGCTTGCGAAGTTGCGATGCCAACTAAATCAGGCATCGTTAATTTCTGAATGTCAAGAGCATCACTATTCTTGATCGGCGCAAGCAGACTTAAATCGATACCAGGTTGATAGTCTATAATTTCAAGGGACCGGGTCATAACTTTTAAAAAAATAGGAGCAGCCACCTCGCCGCCATAGTATGCTCCTTGAGGTTCATCAATTACAACTAGAATCACAAGCCGCGGCTTATCCACCGGAGCAAATCCAACAAAAGAGGCCACGTAGTTCCCCTTCAGATAGCCTCCTGTGGCACTTACTTTTTGCGCAGTCCCAGTTTTTCCCCCGACAGAATAATTTTTAGCGAAAGCTTGCTTTCCTGTGCCTTCTTCCACAACCTGCTGCAATATATTTCTTAGCTGACGTGCATTTTCTGGCGACATCACCTGCTGCCGCACCTCAGGTTTTATTTCCTTAACAAGTTTTCCCGTCGCCGCATCAACAATTTTATCAATAATCTGCGGCTTCATTAAATTCCCACCGTTGGCAATAGCTCCGGCGGCCATAGCGATTTGAATCGGCGTGACGGCGATTCCTTGACCAATCGAAATTGTTGCTAGCTCAAGAGGGATAGTATCTTTTTCGGCACGCATAATCCCCTTTTCTTCACCAGGCAAATCGATCCCACTTTTTTGTCCAAAGCCAAACATCCTGATATATCGAAAAAAATTATCCTTCCCCAAGCGATTCAATCCCAGTTCAACAAAACCCACATTGCAAGAATTGACAACTATTTCAGCGAAACTTTGTTTCCCGTGCGCTCGATTATCATGGCAACGAATTCGCCCACCTTTAACATTGATGTAGCCGGGACAATTGAACTCTTCCCCATTGTTCACTACTTTTTCTTCAAGTGCCGCGGCAGCAGTAACAATTTTAAAGGTTGATCCAGGCTCGTAAATCATTGATACAGCCAAGTTTTTTCGATCCTCAGCTGTGGCATCGACATATCTATTCGCATCAAATTCAGGGTAACTGGCCATCGCCAATATTTTCCCAGACTCTGGTTGCAGGACAATTATTGTTCCTGATTTAATTTTGTAAGTGCCAGAAGCTTCGCGCAAGGCCTCCTGTGCGTAACTCTGCACCCGCTCGTCAATCGTCAAATACACATCATTGCCATCTTCTTTTCCCTCATCAAGGGTAACTGTACCTGGGATAACGATACCTCGAGGATCCTTTTCACCTCTGATTACGCCTTCTTTCCCACTTAGAGTTTCCTCATATGAGAATTCAAGACCCTCGAGGCCATTACCATCTAACCCAGAAAAACCAATGACGTTAGCAGCTACCTCTTTCAGCGGATAATACCTTTTTTGTTCGATGATAAAGCCTAGTCCCAACTCTTGAATCGGCTTCCCATCGATTCTTATCTTCTTAAGCTCCTTGACTCTGTCCGAATCCATTTTTCTTTCGATAAAAATAAAAGAAGTTTTTTTCGTAAGTTTTTCCAGTAAATCTTGACGGTTCATTTCTAAAACCGGCGCCAAGATATCCGCAACTATTTCTGGATTCTTAATGCGACTTGGTTCGGCATACAGCGTATCAACCGCAGCGCTCACTGCCAGGACGTCCCCATTGACATCGCGAATTGCGCCGCGTCGAGTCGATATTTCAATTGTACTGTTGCGATTCTCATAAGCCAAATCGCTAAAAAAATCTCCCCGATAGATTTGTATGTAAAAGACTCGTCCAATAACTGTCAGAAAAAACAAAAAAAACAGCACGTACAGAAAAAAAATACGGCCATTAAAGCTACTGCCTGATTTTCGTTTTTTCGTCACTAAACTCATCCTCGGTATAATCTACTGCACTACGCTGACATCATCGACGGTGGGCGTTCGCATAGCAATGCCATTAGCAAGGGCAGCGTTAAAATCAATTTCTGCTTTCCGCGTCAAAATACTAACTTCTAAACGGCTTTTATCGTCCTTTATCATTTCAAGCTCACGTTTTGCCTTGTCTAATTGATAACTTGTTGCGGCAATTTCAGTACGCTTAGCAGTATAGCACACACCAAGACATGCAACAAGAATCGGCAAGATAATTAACATAACACTTAGACGACACAGACTCACCTTACGTTTTCTATAGCGCTTAACCGTTGGCTCGGTTTGTACAGAAAAAGAGTTCGGCAAGTTAATTTTTTTTGCTAGATTGCCCTCATAATATCGGCTCATCTCTCAAACAACCTCATGCTATATTTTTTCAGCTACTCGAAGCTTCGCACTACGTGCTCGGGGATTATCTGCAATTTCTTCTGCTGTAGGCAATACCGCTTTACGCGTAATTATTTTCAATTGTGACTCTAACAGGCAAGTGCAGTTTAGTTGTCGAGGTGGACAAACGCACCCCTTGGCTTTTTCAACAAAAAATTCTTTAACTATTCTATCTTCCAGGGAATGAAAAGAAATAATAGCGGCGCGCCCTCCCGGTTTCAGCAATAGTACTATCCCATCTAATGCTTGCCTAATTGAATCCAATTCATTATTAACCTCGATGCGAATTGCTTGAAATGTTCTCCGCGCTGGATGTTGCTTCTCTTTGCGAGCCGCTTGCGCTGGTATGGCAGCTCTGATTATTGCAGCGAGCACATCAGTATTTTCGATTCGTTTCTTTGCACGTTCAGTGCATATTCTTCCGGCAATTCGTCTAGCGTATCGTTCTTCACCGTATTCTCTAATGACCTGAGCAAGCTTTTCTTGTGAATAGTTATTCACTACATCGCAGGCAGAGAACCCGCTACTTTGGTCCATCCGCATATCTAAAGCGTCATTATTTCTGTAGGAAAAGCCTCTGTTTAAACAATCAAGCTGAAAAGAGGAGACGCCAAGGTCCATGACAACGCCATCTAAAATTGGCTCACCATCGTAATCTAATAATTCTAAACACTGGGAAAAATTGCCCTGTCGCAACGAATAAGCTTCTTTATAATCTACTAGTGCCTCGGAGGCTCTTTCGATTGCTATCAAGTCGCGGTCAAGCCCATATAAATGGCCGCCAGGTGTAATTTTGTTCAGAGCGGCTCGAGCATGCCCGCCGCCACCCAAAGTAAAATCCCCCACCACCATGCCCGGCTGCAACTTTAAGGCTGCTATGGTTTCTTCTAGCAAAACTGTAGTATGCATCTCAGTGAACGTCTCCTTCATTAGATCCCCAGATCAGCCATCTTGTCGGCAATTGCCCCGAAATCTGCTGCAGACTGTTCTGAATAAATTTCCCATTTTTCTGTTTCCCAGATTTCCACACGACTTCCGACACCTATCAAACAAGCGTCTTTGAGAATTTCAGCATAAAGACGCAGATTAAGCGGGATAAGTATCCGCCCCTGACCATCCGGTTCTACTTCACTTGCACCTGCTAGAAATAATCGAACAAACGCCCTAGCATCAGCGCGGGTAAAAGGTAATTCTTGTAACCGTGACGATATCAACACCCATTCTTTTTCAGGATAAACGAAAAGGCAGTTATCCAATCCTTTTGTAATAACAAATCGATCGCCTAACTCATCACGAAAACGAGCGGGAATAATCAGTCTTCCTTTACTATCTAGCGAATGGCGGTATTCACCTAGCAGCACATTATCACCACTTTTCACCACAAACATACACTTACTACCACTTTTACCCACATTATACGACTAACGCTTGAGCTTGTCCTTTAAAATTGATAAAAAAATGAAAATTTAATTAAAATAGGCCCTTAGTCTCATGAAAAGGTTTGGCCATTTAACTCAACTTTTCCAACCAATAATACTGCTAGACGCTAGCATATCTAGGGCAATCCCTTTGGGCAATATCATCACAGCGGTG